>NZ_JBFXHJ010000147.1:0-5249 GCF_050177135.1 Methanomethylovorans sp. | reverse complement strand
TATGCGCAAGGATGCCGAAGACATCTTTGATAAGTTCAAGGCTGGAGAAAAGCTCACCACAGAAACCCTCATGGCGCTTCAGAGATCTGGACTGTTATAAAAAAGAAACTAATAAGGGTGATTTCACCCTTAAATTTCAATTTTGTTCTTCTTGCTCATTTAAACCCAGACGGATACGTCTGAATTCGGAATTGCGCATCAAGCATTTACCACCTGTGAAGGTAGGGTCTTCAGTGATCTTTTTCCATATGGTTTTAAGGTTATCATTATGTATATTGCCATAACTTAAAGGCAGGCAGGAACATGGCCATACGTTCCCTTCGGGTGTTATATGCAGCCATTTCCGCCCGGCAAAGCAACCCATTTTTCCTACCACTTGAGGTATAGGAAATATCCTGGGACCAGCGCTCATAGAGGCATAGGACACAAAGTCATCGAATTTTTTGCGGTCTTCAACAGAGAGCACCTCGTTAGTATGGTCAAGCCACCTGCCAGTCGGAACTATCTCAAAGAAGGAGATCTCGTGTACACCTGCTTCGCGAGCCAATTGATAGAAATCGTCCAGTTCATGTATGTTCCTCGGAGAGATGACCACATAGATATTCACAAACAGACCAGCCTCTACTCCGTTGCGTATTGCCGACATGGCATCTCTGAAGACACCGGAACGGCCACGCATAAGGTCATGACCCTCTTCATGTGCACTGTCCAGGCTCACACTAAGCATGTATAGGCCAGCCTCTTTGAGACTTTGTGCCTTTTCTACAGTTAGGCCAACTCCAGAAGTGAACAGACCGGGAATAGCACGCTCCTGGTCGACATGAGATATCAGCTCTTCCAGACCCGCATAAAGTAAGGGCTCTCCTCCATCGAAAATAATTAAAGTAGTACCTACCTCCTGTGCCTGATCGATGATAGACCTCACAATATTTGGCTCCAGCTTTGCACGATTCTTTGTATCAGGCAATGCACAGTGAAGGCATTTATTGGGACAATCCTCTGTGATCGAAATGGTCAGTTGCTCTGGTATATACTTACCTCTCATATTACCCATCTGGCTGGATACCAGCCTATCAAAGGGTTTGCTGGGTATTGGAGGCATCCAAGTGGAATAAATAAGTCTATCAGCCTCCACTACAGAAGGCTTCGTACCATCGAACATCTGCATCAGGTCTTTTACCATAGAGTTGAAAATAGGAGATACTAAACCTTCTGTATTCATCTTTACTAAACCATTCTGGACCGTTGCATAGACCTTAAAAAGGGGATTCCTGTAAAAATAATACTTATCCATAACCACTGTTCACTTCCTTCTCAATGCTGCCCTGTAGGTAAGCAATGAAGATGGCTTTTTCCTGAGCATGAACATAGCTGCATGTATTGCCTTATTTAAGGGCTTACCTTGAATGAAAGAAAGATCCTCACCCTCAAAGACCTGCATCATTGCATCTATTTCCTTATCAGTCATCTTACGCAGGGTCTCAAGGGCGATACGACCCAGATAGTACTCGTTCCTGTACTCCTGGTTCCAGCGTTTTCTGTACTCTGACAGGAACCTGGCAGAAACATCATTCTTTGCAATGGCATCTGCTGCCACGTCACCACACATCTGGCCAGCATGCATCCCATATCCTATGCCTGACTGGGCAGCAGAGCCTCCAGTGACCATAACTCCTTCACCTACTATATCTGCGGGAATGGCAGCTATGGGGTCTCCACCCACTGACTTTTTAATAAAGGACAGTTCTTCCAAGCCTTTTATTTTCTTGAAATTCTCCACCCAGGTATCAAAGAAAGATGAGACATCCGTACCATGCCTGCGTACATATACTCCCAGAGTTGCGCGATCACCGCCACATGGTGAATATGTTGATTTCCATCCAGGGGCATGGTTTCCTACATAATATTCGAACATGTCAGGTTCTCCCAGACCTGGAGCCTCCACCTCGGCTTCCATAGACCATGCTATATCACGAGGATATTTGATGGGTTTCATACCCAAAAGCCCTGCAATTCTGGAATTTATACCATCTGAGATTATGACTATCTTAGACTTCAGCATTCCTTCATTGGTACTTATGGAAAAGATGCCTTCATTACGGATAACATTTAAAGCTTCTACTCCTGTGCGAATGTCAACTCCGGCCTTAATCACCTGCTGTGCATAGTATTCATCAAACTTTCTGCGATCCAGGAAATACGCCGGGCTTTCTACAACAACCTTGTCACCGGAAGGAGCTACTATATGTGCACCTTTGAGATTCTTTATCACATAGCTCTGGTCAACAGTCTCACCTGTCTTGTCGAACATCCCTTTAAAGAAAGTGTTTGCAGGATGGGTGGGATTTCCAATTGCCTCTTTCCTGTCGATCAGAATGACATTTGTACCCTTTAATGCAGCATTACGGGCGGCCATGAGACCTGCCGGAGAGGCACCAATTACTACAATATCTGCATCCATGATCATTACCTTACCATATTATTGAAGCGTAAGTGGTTGATAATACCAGCAGAAGCACATCAACTATAAGTGAACCGAACATGATGCCTCTGTAACGTGAACCCTGAAGGAAGAGACGTCCACCTCTTTGAGGAGTTGGATCCTTGATGAAATCAAATGATTGTGACAACATCCATATACCCGCAAGGATGGCACCAGTAAAAAACACTGGACCAAGATGAGCAGTGATGCCTATTGCAATGGAGGCAAAAACCCCTACGACCCACATGACCGTCACGAATCTGGATGTGGCAGGCACACCAAATGTTACAGGAAAAGTGGGCGCACCACGTGCACGGTCTCCTTCTACATCCCTTGCCACACCTGAGAGCGTGAAGCCCCAGTCAGTGAAACACATCATGAGACCCAGGAAAATAGCAGGAAGAGGTAAAATAGCACCGTAATCAGGCTGTTTAAGTATTCCTGCGGGATCAAAGGCCAGCCATACACCAATGGGTACAAGTCCATAAGCTATGCCTACGGGAATGAAACTTAGGAAAGTGGTTCTTTTGGCCACACTTGAATATATACTGATGGTTAGCACTGCTACAATGAGCACAACGAATGATTCTGGATTGAGGATCAATGCAGCTGCTGATGCTATCACTCCCAGAAATATGGCGTATTTCAGAGCCTTTTGTTTACTGAGTTGTCTGGATGGAAGGGGCCTATTTGGAAGGTTTATAGAGTCAATATCCACATCACAGCAGTCATTATACACGTAGGAGCTCGTAATGGCTGCGTAGCCTCCTATTACTGCAATGATAAATGGGAAAAGGGGAGGCAGAGAACCTGTTGCCAGATAGGAGGCCAGCAATGCACTTGCTGCCGGCAAGGCAAGGTCCATATCTGCAATTTCCGGTCTTAGCAATTCAATGAAAGGATGGGTAGTCTTTGAATCTGAGATTGAAACCAATTAAATCACCGCAACAAGAACTATTTTGGGGATCCTTACCATTTTTAGTTAATGAGAATATTAGATAATAGTTGCTACCTGTTTCAATTCCTCTACGAGGGGATGTTCAAACCTTTCTGCGATCATGAAAGTGAATTCTACGTGAGGATTTAATCCAATAAGTTCAAGGAAATTCATATATGCTTCTTCAAGGGATTCATAGTCAGGAATGTGAACTGATTCGGTATTGAATGGGTATATCTCAGAGAGCTCCTGAGGAAATGCACCAAATGGTGGTCTGAATATGAGCACATGATCGAACTCGGAGTCGATACGTGTAGGTGAAGCTCTGATCAAAGCTTTACCTTTAAGTGAGAAACGGCCTAATCTGCGGGAGAATCTCAGAACTTCAGGACGCTTGGATGACTCAGGTCCACAGTAAAAAAATGTGGACTTGGATGCAGGATCGTGCTGTTCCAGCCAATAGGAAGACTTATACATCTGCTTCAAGGCTGAAAGCAATCTAGGATGCGCACGACATCTTTGTTCAACAAGTTCCAGCAAGTTTCCTTCTTTAATGGATTGTTTTACATGGCGTATTTCTTCAAATGTTACATAGAGATTATGCCGGGCTAAAAGGTCCTGACAATTAGATGCTTTTTTGAGTTGTTCGGCCGTATGAGATACACATACAGGACAGGAACATGGAAGATATTGAAGTTGGTCAACATGATATGTGCCTGTGGTAGTGATGTATCTCCTGTCCTTAGCATAAAGGGCATAAGCTGCTGAATCGAACAGATCGCATCCAAGAGATACTGCAAGAGCGAACATCATGGGATGCCCTGCGCCAAACAGATGAACGGGAGCAGAAGGGTCCAATCCTTTTTTGGCAGCAATGATGACATCAACCAGATCTGCATAGCGGTATGTTTCCATGAGAGGTACGACCGCCCCAAATGGATACACGTCAAAGCCCACTTCTGAGAGAGTATGTGCACATTGTTCACGCAGGTCCAGATAACTTGAACCTTGGACCGGGCCAGCGAGTAACATGTCACCATTGGCCAGTTCTCTCGCTGCCTTAAGGCGTTGGACAGTAGTCTCAAGTTCAGCTTCTGCCTGCTCTCTTGTGACATTGGGAGGGGTGGGAATATCCAGAGGAACAATTATGTCCGAGCCAATCTTCTGCTGGAACTCCACAATTTGCTCGTTGCTCACTTCTACCTCACCATACACTGATAATTGGAAGGATCCCGAATCTGTCATAATAGGACCATCGAAATCCAGCAGGGAATGCAGACCATCCTTTAGAGCTTTCTCACGCAGCTCTTCCTTGCGATAGATGATATAAGAATTGGTGATGAGCATTTGAGCCCCGAAATCTCGCATTTCTGAAGGCTTAATGGTCTGGATATTGGGATTGATAACAGGCATAACAGTAGGAGTTTCCACTACACCATGGGCAGTGGTGAGTTTACCTATGCGTCCTGCAGCATCCTTATGTAATATCTCGAATCTGGATGTCATGAGGGGGTAGATAAAAGTAAAGATATATGTATGTTGCCTCAGCAAAAACTTTGACAATAGACAAATAATTGTAGCAGAAATAAAACAGCGGATTATAGTTTACTATCCATAAAAACAGAAACAAGGATTCATCACTGCTGTTGAAGAACATGATCAGATAAAAAGTACAGTATCAACTAGTAGAAAATAAGTATTTATAAGAATCAGTATTTAGATCATAGAGTGAGCATAGCAGCGATCCGAAGTTCCCAAAGGCTCGCGCACTTAAGTACAGTACGGAACGTGGACAGGCTTATCTGCTGTGTTCGGAATGGGTACAGGAGT
>NZ_JBFXHJ010000146.1:0-5378 GCF_050177135.1 Methanomethylovorans sp. | reverse complement strand
CAGGATGTATGGAATCCAGATAAGCGGGAGCAAAGGCTGGAGTATTAGCAAGATCAACTACAGTAAGAGCTACCTGCGCAACAAAGCCGACTATCAGGCCTGCAAGGGCACCTTCCTTTGTAGCCCTCTTCCAGTAAAGTCCCCCCATCATAGGGAAGAAATATGCAGCACTGGCAATGAAAGTAGCTGTGTGGATGGCATCGATGATACCATCGATATAGAAAGACCCTATTGTCGCACCTGCAACTATTATTAGTACGCTCACCCTGTTGACAGCGAGCATCTCCTTCATGGTAGCATCGGGCTTTATGTACCTCTGATAAATGTCGCGGGATAGACAGGAACCTCCGGAAGTTGCAAAAGTGTCTGTAGAAGACATTGCTGCTGCTGCCAGGCCTATACCTGCCAGACCTATAAGAAGAGGAGAGAAATGCTCAAAGATGTAAACGAGCAGTGCAGGTTCTGCCTGGGCCATTGCACCCATACCTATCTCTGCAAATGATGCTGCGATATCGGGATATACATGGTTTAGCCCTATGGCAATGATAGTACAGGCCACACCGAATACGAGGAAGATAAAGAATGAACCCAGGATCATACCGTTCCTTGCTGACTTTTCATCCTTTGCAGCCCATACCCTTTGCCACGGGTCCTGCTCTGTGACCCAGCCAGGAATGATGGCAAAGATGAATATCATTACTGCAAGTATACCAATACTGAACGGGTTCCACCATCCTTCCGGTACATCCGAGAGAAGTTCTGAAACGGTCATGACCGAGGATACATCAGCGGAAGTCGCTGAACCGGTTATAGCAACGGCCATCAAGAGAGCGAAACCTGCAAGGAAAGTAAACTGTATCACATCGGTCCATATAACAGCAGAAAGACCTCCAAGTGTCACATATACAGAAACGGCTAATGCCACAATGGCTGCAGCGTATACAGGAGGCAGTCCGAAAAAGATCTCAAGGACCATAGCAAAACCCTTTATATCCGCAACTGCGAAAAGGATCATAACAATGGCGATAATAAGAGCCACAGGACCTCTTATAGAACTGCTGTACCTCTGCTCAAGCAGCTCTGGCTGGGTGATGGCTGGCAGATGCTTGATCTTACCTACTAACAATGCTATCAATAATAATGCAAGGATGTTAGGTGCCACGAAACTCCAGATGGAGCCCATACCCAGCAGCATGTAAAGACCAATAACCGCAAGAATGCCCCCTGCAGTCATCCAGGATGCTGCTGCTGAGCAGCCAATTGCCACGAAATTGATCCTACGTCCTGCAAGCCAGAAATCGGTGACAGACCTCTGTTTCTTTGTGAAATACCAGCCGATCGCGACCAGAACAAGAATATAGGCCGCAAGCAACACCATGAACAGACCATACGAATTCATAATTGATACCTCGTTTTAATCTATTATAATTGATTTAATTTTTCGATAATTAATAAATATATTACTTTCTTAATTGACTATAAAGTTGGTTGCATACATTTTCTCAGGGGTTATATTTAAGCCTTTCAAAAAGATCTGCTTTATAATAAAGCAAGTTTAGTTGAGTTAATGGGCAACTGTAGAATATAACATTAAATGCTTGGAAATAAAGTTATGTTATTATCATAACCCAATATATATCTCTCATCAGTGTCAATTGTATTGCATGACCCTTGAACCGGTCCACATAAAGGCACTATCCGAACTTGCAGACCGTATCGACAGATGCCTGAAGCCGGATGATCTGGAAGAAGATGAAACTGATGGTGTAATGGATATTCTGGAAAGGCTCAAGGAACTGAAACATGATGGAAAAGTGGTGCTTAAGGCCATCGGAAGGCTCAAAAGAGGGAGAGTAAGCATAGAGAAGATGGCTCTGAGCCAAGACCCTTTTCCTGTTACCTATTCATGCGACAGCGGGAGCACAACCACAAGATCCTTTGATAATGGCCTTTACGTGGATTTCTGTCATTGTGCCATGGCCTCAACACCTACTGACCTGGAACTGCACAACAGGAGAACAATAGTTGCTGCCACTTATACCCCCAGTTACAGTGTACATATCGATACCACCGCTAATTGGGAAATATTAGATGAGGGAGCAAGCCGCAGCCAGATAATCCGTATCCAACCAGGTTTGCTGAATAAGCGCATTGACAGGATAGTTCATGATATAGCCCTGTACCTTTCAGAATCCGAACATATTCTGTGGTTGAAGGACGAACTTGACCCCCGGGGCTTTTTCATCATGGATGGACCGATCTATCCCAAACATCTCATGTACTGGATGGTGATTGGATCAGAAGAGGTGCAGCTGTTTTATGACCCTCATACAGAGCGTATACTGCAAAACTACATAGACATCGTGGACCATCACATTGACAAAAAGCTTCCCTTTATTGGTTTCGTGAAGAATCCTGAGGATATGCAGGTGATGCAGACCCTTAGGAAAGAAGGTATGAAAGACCTCCCCTGGCTAATGGATGCACAGTTCTTCAAAAACCTGCTTTCTTTTCCGCCATATCTGGAAGAAAAGAAGAGATGCGATCGCTATATAACCTACACTAACTGGTTCATGCAGCCCAACCAGTTCTATGAGAGAATGCTTGGGACCACATCACCTCTGGTCAAGGAAAAGCTCAGGGCAAGGCACCCACATGAATACTATTCACTGACATTCTTCGTGGTGTATGTCCCTTCAAAGAACCTGCTCTTTAAGATAGAAGCTCCATACGGGCTTACACAGGATGAAGGGATGCGGGATATCATTACAAGGAAAATACTGTATGATATCGCATTAAGTGAGATACCAGGCACACTGAAGAAAGCAGACTCCATTGCAAAGATACAGGTATCGGAAAGAAAACAAATAATCAACAGGTTCAGGTACTCCCGCGTGGATACCACCTATAATGAGACCAGATGGGGTGAATACGATGAAGATAGATAAAGATATACTGGCCTACGTATCTTCAGAAAAAAGAGACAGCAAGATCGTTGAAGGGACTGAGGAAACAACTGTTGGGGAGAGGTTCAGCTTCGAAGAATATATGGTCACTACAGAAAAACATCCGTACGCAGAGGACAACACCGACGAAGCTTTCGGGATCATAACCACCGGTATAGAACCTCTTGAGATAACAGAATCCGGCGCAACTATCACCGGATACATCAATACGGAAAGAAGAAAGGATGTGAGGCTGGGAACATATGTGATAGTCCCTTATGTTGAAGAAGACCTGTTCGCAAGGATATGGAAAATGCAGTACAAGCAGGAGTTTGTGGTAGATGATGCCACTGAGATCCATTCCCGCAGGATGCTCAGGTCCAATACCACAGATGAAGTGGATTACAAGTTCCTGGCCTATCTTGACCCCATATGTATCCTTTATCCCAGAGGTAAGGGTCTGGCCCGACGTATGAGCGACCGCATACCCCGACCGAACACCCCCATACTGCCTGTTAAAGACAAGACAAAGATCCAGACAGGACTTAACATTCCCGGAGAAGGCTTATTCCTGGGACATCTCAGCGTAGGGGGTGAGGTGGTAAAGACACATGCAGTACCTCCTACTGTACCCTATTACCTGCGGAATGATTATTCAATGGGTGATCCGCTTGTGTTCAGGCACATGCTGGTATGTGGCAGCACAGGAACAGGTAAAACATTCCTCACAAAGAATATACTGAGGCAGTTCATGGCAGAGGAGAACCGCTACAATGTGAGGGGAACAAGTGCCAGAAAAAATCCCTGTTTGGTAGTGCTTGACCCTCAGGACGAGTATTCCCAGATGTTAGAGGATAATCCTGAACTTACAGCAGATGATGCGTTCAGTTTCAGGTCCGAAAAAATTGATTTCGGAGGATGCATCAATACCCGCACCTTTGTGGCGAAGGTAGATGGTCAGTCATATAATGGCCGCTCAAGGGCACAACAGATGGAGTTCACCATACCTTTCGAGATGGTCAGGAATAATTCCTGGCTCATGGCGCCTGTGGGCATGACCGACCTGCAGTATCAGGGAGTGGAATTGCTGCTGGATGATTTCTTCAAAAAGGCCGGGGATCATACGTATGATCGCTTTCTGGAACACATCAGTGACGATCTGACCCGGGACAACTATGTGCAGAGCGGGAAGGTCCATGAAGCTTCCTATGATGGTATCGTGCGCAGGGTGAGGGACAGATCTCTTAGCAGGGTGTTCGACCAGCCCGCAAGGCCCATTGACCAGATGCTGGAAGAGATAATAAGACCCGGACAGGTTAGTGTTTTCCCTACGGAGTACATAAGCAACAGCCGTATACGTGACCTGATAACTCTCACTTTGATGACGATAATAGTGGACAATAAGTTAAGTACTAAACTTAACACACCTGGAGAAACTGCTGTTAAGGAGACTCCTATTATCCTGGCACTGGACGAAGCCCACAGGTATCTTGCCAGCACCTCCGGCGAGCACAGCAGGAGGATAGTGTCCAAGTTCGCAGAAGCCGCACGGCAGGGCAGGAAAGAAGCGCTGGGATTGTGCCTCATAACCCAAGACCCTCAGGACATCGATGATACGGTGTTCAAGCAGGTCAATACGCGCATCATCCTTAACCTGACAAATGATGCTGCCATCGGAGCACTGAAGGTCAAGAAAGAATATGAGAAGCGTATCCCATACCTGAAGAAAGGACAGATGATCGTGCATAGCCCCGACAACAGTGACATGGTTGAGATCATGGGGTTGCAGAGCTGCGTGGTGAAGCATATATAAACTCCTTTACAACTGATAATTATTCTATTCTTTCAATAGATAGGAGATGGTATTCAAACCGAAACGTATATATTGAGCAAATACGTATGGAGGCATCACGTCAGTAAACAAGATGGGCCGGTAGCTTAGCCAGGCAGAGCGACGGACTCTTAATCCGTAGGCCAGGGGTTCAACTCCCTTCCGGCTCGCCAATCTCTTTTACTTATTATAATTCTTGTTCTGTTAGTTTTTATGATCTTCGAGTGAGAACCTTAAAACACATAAATCCAACGAACTATCTTTATTCACAAGGTGAGCCTAATGCCAAAAGTAAGCGTGGAGATCCCTCAGGAGTTGCTGGACGACCTGAACAGGCACGTGGGGGATGACAAGAAATTCGTTAACCAGTCAGATGCCATCAGGACAGCTATCCGCAAGATGCTGGACATGATGGACGAGATCGATAAAAGGCACGGCAGAGTAAAAGAATGAAAAAAGTGAGATCTTGTGATATTCAGAGATTCCGGAGATATGCAAGACATTCTTCACCTTCTTGAAGGCTTGCCATTTCAGTTACAAGCCTGCCATTGTAGCCCTTAAGGCTTTCCATGACCTTTTTCCACTGCACGGTTCCCCGCCCC
>NZ_JBFXHJ010000145.1:0-5383 GCF_050177135.1 Methanomethylovorans sp. | reverse complement strand
TCCCATCCCACGGATGCGCATTTTTAGGTCCTTGCACAAGAACATGGCAGAGCCATTCGATGAGTGTACAGTCAACCATAATGCGCTACATAAGATAATGCAAAAAGCGCCTGTCACGAGGGAAACTGGGAAGGACTGCGGACATTCCAGAGGATGAGCTCCCGGAGTTAGTGCGTCAGGCCACAGCATTATCTGCGTGCAAGCATGTATTCTCGTTACTGCTATATACGATTTGGAGATTTCTACATCTATGCCTTTCAGAGATGCATTAAGAGAGGTTAGTGATGGGATAGTAATAGATCTTGAAGTAACTCCTGGTTCTAAACATGCATGCGTTCCCAGCGGGTATAATCCCTGGCGAAAACGCATTGAAGTTAAGATTTCCCAGGCTGCGCAGAAAGGGAAGGCCAATGAACAGCTGATAGAACAGCTTGCGGCTTTATTTGGTGTGAACAGTTCTTCTGTGAGCATCATCAGTGGAGCAAAGAACAGCCAGAAATCGATCCTCGTGAAAACAGTAAGTGTGGACTTTGCATTATCTGTTCTTGGGAAAAACCTGAAGGGTTGATATGATCATCATTTATATGTGTCCCTAATACTTTCACATAGCTTGGGACCGGTTAATATACACTCCTTTCATACTGTATCTTGAGGTGAAGAGCATGAATACAATATTCGAGAGTTTGATCGAGCGGGCAAGGTACTATGAGCAGTTCGAACAATTCTGCAGATCCGTACAAATAACAGATTACCAGGAAACCGATGCATGCCAGACCACAGAAGCATAAGAATGCTTATAGGGTCGGGAACTAATAGTTATCCTGGAAGATATATCACTCATGTCAAAGAATTTGAAGACCTATAGGATGCCCGGTTATGAGAAAACTCTCAAGGCACCCTTGTTCGTATATAGAAAACGTCTTGAGCTCATTGAAGAGTTACTTGAGGAACTGCTATATTTTTCTATGGAAGGAAATATAATCCTGGTAGAGGGAAAAAGGGATCTGGCATCACTTAGGAAGCTTGGTATAAAAGGGAGAATAGAATTTGTTACTCACCACCCCTTAGCAGACATCTGTGAAAAAGTTGCAGCCACTGGGAAAGATATAGTGATATTGACCGATTGGGATCGAAGAGGCATCATTCTCGAAAAGAAGATCTCTGATCATCTGGAAAATTACGGTATCGACATAGAGCACCGACTAAGAAAACGTGTTCTGTCCCTTGTACAGAAGGATATTAAGGACGTAGAAAGCCTATATACCCACATTTCAAAACTAAGGCAAATAGCTGATCCTGAATACTATTATAACAATACTGATGATAACGTTTTCATTTAGCCATAAGCTGATTGCGTACTATCCTGAGACGCGAACTTACGTTCGAATTCAGGGGATAGCTCGGCCTTATCTACTAATTCTTCATAGACTTTATGCCGAGGGCTCACGATTACTATGTGCGCCGGCGGATGGATCTTACGAAGTTTACTAATAGCTGCTCCAGCATTATTATCAAGTTCCACCAGTGCTGCAGAGTTGCATTTGGATTTTAGAGGTACTCCGACCACACTCACAAGCACGTTATCTGCATACTGAGGTTCGATGCGCTTAGGCTTTGATAGAAAACGTAGATGACCATAATGTTCAAGATCATGCAATGCTACATTAACCTTGTCGGCATTATCCGCCCTTATGACAGCAAACGACTTAATGTCAATCCCTCTGGTCAAACTACAATCCCCCTTTTTAATTTCAAACATACTTTAAAGTTCTCTATATAAGAATTTTGTTATTTTAAATTTCAAATGCTCAACATTTACTAAATTCTATTTAAATATATAGTTTTCCATTAGATTTTATTCTCCAAGTTCTCTGGACCTTTTTGCAGAAGCAATGACCGCGTTCATAAACGCAGCACGTACGCCTCTTTCCTCAAGTTCCTTTATTCCCCGGATAGTGGTTCCTGCAGGAGAGGTTACCATGTCCTTGAGTTCACCCGGATGTGTATGGAATTCAAGCGCCATCTTTGCTGCACCAAGTACAGTCTGGGCTGCCAGCACAAGTGCACTGTCTCTGTCCAGGCCTTCATATACCCCGCCGTCAGCCATGGCTTCAATAACAGGAAATATATATGCGGGTCCGCTTCCTGAAAGTCCTGTCACCGCATCCATGAGTTTCTCCTGGACTATTATAGCGCTACCCACCGCACCGAACATTTCAAGTGCAAGTTCGGCATCTTCCATGGAAGCGGTTGGGCCGGGACAGATCGCAGAAGCAGCCTCTGAAACTGTTGCGGCGATGTTCGGCATTACACGGATGATCCTTGTTCCGGGGTTCAGTTCTTTTGCTATTTCCTGCAAAGGAACTCCTGCAGCTATTGATATCACAAGCTTTTCAGCCGTCACTTTGTCCTTTATCGATCTCAGCACACTCTTTAGTATCTGTGGTTTGACAGCAAGCAGTATTATATCGGAATTAACCACTGTAAGATCGTTGTCATTGGATACATTGATGCCAAGCTCTGTCCGCATCCTTTCCAGTCCGAGATCATAAACATCGCTGGCATAAACTTTAGATGGGGCTATAATGCCTGAATCACATATACCTTTTATAAGTGCAGATCCCATCTTGCCAGTTCCGATCACTCCCAGCTTCTTATCCTTAAGGTGCATTGTTTTACAACTCCCTGTACGTTTACTTACGCTTAATATTGACTATATCTCCAAGGGTAGTTCCTTTATGGAGCTTATCCCCTTTCCATTCGTCGTCACTGATCCTTTCAATTAGTTTGACCTCAAGGACACGCTCAAGCTTTTCTCTTACACTGTCCTCCGGAACCAGCTCCCGGCGTTCAAATTTCCGGATGAGTGTTGCCTTTTCTTTTATTTGGGCAGCAAGTTGTTCCGGTGTCCAGCCATGTTTTTCCCTTGCTTCCCTAATAACCTGATCATAATTGTCCACGATCTCTTCAGCCAGCTTTTCAAATCCGGTCCTCTGAGTTCTTCTGGGCCTGACAGATGTCGGCTGCACTGGAGAGACCTTCCTGGAAACAGGTGTGCGTTTGCTGGCAGGGGCACCGTACTGGGAGCATTTGGTGCATACAGTCAGTTCGCCACCATCGATAATGACCTTAAAAGGACTTCCACGAATATCTTCACCGCATATTTCGCATTGCATACACAAATCACTCTTAAAAACCTACATAGCGTTTTTACGAAAGGGCTATATATCGTATGCGCTTAAATAATGTTCGGAGCTGTATGAACGAGACCAGTGAAGCAGATACCAAGAGGTTCGCTCCCGCGGGAGCGGACAGGAAAAACTATGAATATACTGGTTCAGAGAGTGACGAAGATTTTTCCAAGTACCTGCTGGACCGCATGAAACAGTTAGAGTCCCGCAATACTCTTCTTAAAGAGCAATGCGACCAGATGGAATCTGAAAAAAGATACGTAGAAAGCCAGAAACTCAAATTTGAGCGTGAAGTTCGCAGGATGCAGGCTGAAATAGACCGATTGAAGACTGCACCTCTTGTAGTTGCAACCGTGATTGACCTCATAGGGAGTGACAAAGTACTTGTGAAAAGTAGTACTGGTCCTCAATTCCTGGTGGGAGTGTCCCAGTTCATAGATGACGAAACCCTGGTACCTGGTGCTACCGTGGCTTTAAACCAGCAGACACTTGCCGTAGTGGACGTTATACCTTTCACAGAGGAGCCTATGGTAAATGCTATGGAAGTGGTTGATCCACAGGATGTGGATTATGACCAGATCGGCGGTCTTGATGAGCAAGTACAGGAAATAGTCGAATCTGTTGAACTGCCACTTACTAAACCGGAGGCTTTTGCGAGGATCGGCATATCACCGCCAAAGGGGGTGTTGCTATTTGGGGAGCCTGGTACAGGAAAGACCCTGCTTGCAAAGGCAGTTGCCAACAGGACAGAAGCTACTTTTATCAGGGTAGTGGGTTCTGAGCTGATCCAAAAATACATAGGTGATGGAGCAAAACTTGTCCGGGAGATCTTTGCCATGGCAAGGAAGAAGGCCCCATCTATCATATTTATAGATGAACTGGATGCCATTGCTTCAAGACGTCTTAATGATACAAACGGCGCTGATCGTGAGGTACAGCGCACACTTATGCAGCTTCTTGCCGAGATGGATGGGTTCGACAACCGCGGAGAAGTGCGCATAATAGCTGCAACTAACCGTCTGGATGTGCTTGACCCGGCTATACTGCGTCCCGGCAGATTTGACAGAATAGTTAATGTGCCGATGCCTGATGGCAATGCAAGGGAACTGATCCTCAGGATCCATACCCGAAAAATGAAGATCGCAAAAGATATTGATTTCAAGAAGCTTGCCTCCCTTGCTGAAGGAGTGAGCGGTGCTGACCTTAGTGCTGTTGCCATGGAAGCAGGCATGCTTGCTGTCAGAGAAGATAAAGAACAGGTGGAAATGGAACATTTCTTAAGATCAGTGAAGAAAGTAATGTCACCTGTAAAGTATTCGGTTCAGGTAACAACCGATCAACCACAGACAATGTTCGGCTGATGTCCCGTGGTTGACGATCGATTTTTTTTATTAGCGGAGAATCTGTTCTTGTGTATAGGTCATTCCATATAAAAAGCGAGATAAGGGTGCTTGCTATAGATGATTCTGCATTGATCGGCGATCAAATATTGATAGTCGGAGCCTTTTTCAGGGGAGGAGATTGGCTTGATGGTGTTATGAGGACCCATGTCACAAGAGATGGTATGGATAGTACGGAAGCCATTGTAGGGATGGTCAAGTCCAGTAAACACTTTGGACAGATAAGGGTCATTATGCTCGATGGGGTGACGTATGGTGGTTTCAACCCGGTGGATATTAATTGCATCTGGGAACTTACAGAAATTCCCGTAGTGGCGGTTATGAGGGCATATCCTGATCTCAGGAAAATAGAAGATGCCTTGTTGCACCTCCCTGAGCCAAAAAAAAGAATGGACATCATACTTAGAGCTGGAAGCATCACAAAAGTACGAACAAAACCCGGATCTAATCCTCTTTACATCCAATGTGCAGGTATAGAACCGCAACATGCAGCAAAGATAGTAAAGCTCACGGCCACCCGGAGCAACATTCCTGAACCTCTGAGAGTGGCCCACCTTATAGCCACGGGAATGGTACTCGGTGAGTCAAGGGGAAAAGCATAAGACAAGCTTATGCATGCTTTTCCACTAGTTGCACACCATTATTCATCAGTTCTGCAGCTCTTTCTTTTGTCCCGGACTCTGCGAATATGCGTATGATCGGTTCGGTGCCTGAAGGCCTGATCAGCACCCATCCGTCCTCATACCAGGTCTTCACACCATCCGTAGTATCAACTTTCATCTGCCCGGTGGT
>NZ_JBFXHJ010000144.1:0-5478 GCF_050177135.1 Methanomethylovorans sp. | reverse complement strand
CCGGTACTTGCAAGATTACTGAATATTTCACCGGGGCCCGGTTTTTCCAGAAAACGGTGTATCCTGTTGTTCACATCCATATCTGCGATACCGAATTCACTCGGGTCATCGATAGAGAGGAGTGCAATTGTAACTTTAGCACTCATCCGTTCATGGAATCTGTATAACTCTCTTAGGTTAAGATTTAGTACATGGTCGCCACCAAGTACAATGAAAGGTTCCCCTTTTAGATATTTTTCAGCGTTCTTCACACCGCCTGCAGTACCGAGTTTTTCATCCTCGTATACATAATTGATATGCACGCCGTATATCCGCCCGTCTCCAAGCTGTTCTTCTATTTTTTCAGCCATATATCCAAGAGTAATGACTATGTCATTGAATCCCTCGTTTGCCAGGTGTTCAATAAGATGAACTACTGAAGGCTTGTTGAGTATAGGAATGCTCGGTTTAGGCCGTTCGAATGTCAAAGGACGCAGCCTCGTCCCCTCTCCGCCACACATGATACATGCTTTCATACATTTTACGATGTTCTTTTTTACATATATGTTTGCCGGAAACGTTTGACATTATATTGTTTCCTTGTCAAAGCAGTTCAATACCACTCACATCCTGCACCACGATTTCCAGTTCACCCTGATATTCCTGGACCTCACCGGTCACCCTCACTTTGTTATTTTCACCGATTATAGAAGCTATCTCCTTAGCTCCTTTATCCCTGGAAACAAAGACCTTTATGGTCTCTGAACCACGTTCCACATCTATCAGCAAATGATCACCGGTATTCGTAAAACGCTCGGACGCCACGATACCTTCAATATATACTATCTCTCCAGGTCTGGAAGAGGTACTAAGTTCCTGTATCTGTGTTCCATCCTGATAAAAAGTCACGTAAGCTACAGACAGTGACAAAAGCACCATCATTAGCAAAACTATCATTACTTTCTCTTCTCTCTCTATTTCTGACACCTTCCACAAGCATCTTATTACATGTTCTCAATAAAACCACTTTTCATTCAATTATAAATATTTAAATCTGTTGAATACAAGGTGTCTGAAAAAGGAGAAGTCAGTAAATTTTATTGTTACTTACTAGCCTTCTCTATAGAAACCACTTCAACATCGAATGTCAGATTCTTACCGGCAAGTGGAGAGTTAAAGTCAAGTGTTACATTAGTATCCGTAATGTCTACAATGGTTGCAACTCCCATTAATGTCCCTACCTGTTTACCTATTTCAGGCACTATACTGTTATTTTCAAGATCGGATCTGGGTACAGGGATAAGATATTCTTTTTTATACTCTCCATAGGCTTCATCAGGCGAAAGTTTTAATGTTTTCTTTTCACCTATGGTCATATTAAGTACTCCATTATCAAAACCGCTGATCATTTGTCCTGCTCCGACAACAAATGACAGAGGCTCATAGTTTCTTGAAGCATCATATAGTCCTGCCTCTTTTGAAACATTGATCCAAGACGTGTCAAAAACAGTGCCGTTGTCGTATTTTCCTACATAGTTAACGCTGATGTTGTCGCCTTTTTCTACTATCTCTGACTGGCCATTATCTGCACAGCCGCTTGAAAAGGCTATGATCGATAATATAAGAAGTAAACAGATTTTCTTCATTCCTTCACCTCAACCAAATTTTGGAAAAGGACGAGTTTATGTGATAAAAAGGTGTTGCGATTTATGCCATGGCAATTTACCACAGCCTGTATGTTTTGTAAACTTGAATTGCAGGAAACAATAAAATATATAGAGCATAGAGTAATTTTAAACGGAAATCATTATTGAAGAAGGATAACCATGAAGGCTATTTTTTTTCTTTTGTTATTGGTCTCTATCATTTTTTTAATGATCGTTGCAGGATGCTATGTTTTTCTGCCAGAAGGTCAGAGGAAGCGGTTTGCAGGGATAAAGGACATCAAGGATCAAATTATGTCTCCCCGTGTCTATCCGTATCTTATCCTTGCCGGATTCATCTATCTGCTCATGAAATCACAGGTTATTTTTTCAATGCAATCCAAGATGATCTATTTTCCACAATTGGCGCAATATATCTTACTTCTGGAAGGCAGCAAGGTAAGCTATTTCCAGATGGTGATCAACCCTGTACTGACCTATATAAGCGCTTTCATCTACCTATGCGGTTTCTCATATCTGCTGGTATTTACTTTTCTTTTGCTCATAATTACCAGGCAGTATAAAGTTTTGCAGGAATATTCGATTGCTTTTATTCTTACATATCTTGTAGCTTTCCCGTTTTATATATTCACACCTGTGAAGGTGACAGGATATTCTCTTCCTAATGTAATGCCATTATTGTATGACCTCGATCCCATTGTTCGGGAAGGGTTGGCTGTAGTAGACCCCCTTCAGGATAATTGTTTTCCGAGTCTGCATGCTGCTCTGTCTATAATGGCGATGCTTATAATCGTGTTCAGGACCGATTTCAAAAGATTCAAGATATTCGCAGTTGCACTGACCCTGACCATCCAGTTCACTATATTTTATTTAGGTATACATTGGATCGCGGATTTTATAGCAGGTATATTTCTGGGTTGTTTCAGTTATTATGTTGCCACGAGGTATGGTCAGCACATTGCCAGTCGCATTCCGTTGTTAGGCAACAATAAATGAGATAAAGTAACATATCTGAAGAAAATGTTACTAAATGCTACTATATATTCTTTTTAAAAAATGCTGGCAACCATATGCCTTCAAAGGGTTTATGGTTGCACTGAACTCAATTTAACTACTTTCCATATTTGCAAGGAAAGGCCATTTAACTTTTCTGTCTCTTCAGGTACTCATATCCAACTGCAAGTATACCTATCAGAAGGAAGGCCATGATGTATGTCCAGATCCTTGATTTTTCTGTCTTAGTGTTCTCCAGTCCAATATCTTCCATATTCGTACTGTTCTCACCATTATCATCGATAGAAGAAGCAAGGGCCTTTCCCGCTGTGATCGCGAATGGAGAAAATCCAGGTGTCCGAGCTTTGAATATGGAATAGTCCGTTGTTTTGCTTTCCAGGGTCGTGGGCAGCACTTCCCATGCAGTTCCATTATATCGCTGCAATTTTATTTCATCAGCGCTTATTGCCATCTCTTCCATCCATGAATTGTTCACCCTGAACTCTACCTGTGCATCCCTTATGTTATCCGATGTAGCAAAACCGGCCTTACCTACCCATATATTAGCATATTTATACAGCAATCCTTCAGAATTGATTGGTACAAGCTTTGATCTGTTGTTCAGAACCTCTATGGTAGAAGTAATCTCACCTGAGTTCTTAAGGGAATAGAAACTGACCTTCTGAATAGGATTACCATCTCTTGAGAATTCATAGGTGACATTGCTATTCATTCTCAGGTACTCACTGTCCACATCTTTCATAGCGACGTTTACAAAGTCCTCAACGCTACCTGCGCCACCGCCTCCTCCGCCACCGCTGCTACTCTTTTTACTGCTGCTTCCTCCGCTACTGCCTCCTCCGCCACTGCTGGAAGAAGATGTTGTGAGGCTAATGCTTACTGCTTCACCCTTCAGTCCGTTCTCATTGAATGGGACCAGAGTATAGTTGTAAGTTGTGGATCTATTCAGGTCACTATGTACATATGATGATCCGGTCACAGTATCAAGAAGAATGCCATCCACGCTTATTTGTACAGTCGCAGTATCATCAGAAGCATCCCACTCCAGTGTGATCGAAGTGGTCTTTATGCTCTTTCCGGCGACATTTGAGATCACAGGCAATTTCAATGTGGTTGCCGGATCAGTTACCTGTGCAGTATTAATGTTTCCTGAAGTATCCACTGTTTCGATAGCTATAGCATGCTCCACTCCATTGCTAAGTCCTGTTGCATTGTAATAATTGTTGGGAGTGGTGGTGACAAATGCACCATCTATGTATATCCTCACATGACTGAGATCCTGATCTGCAGGATTGGTCCATGTCCAGTATATCCAGCTTGCACCTATACTGCTTTCATGGAGGTTCGTTACAGGTGCCGGTGGAGTCCTGTCTATGGTCCTGGTGGTCGCCTGATCGGTTATAGTTGCGGGATTGATGTTCCCGGCAGTATCTACAGTTTGAGTGCCTATGGTATGCACTGATCCTTCAGGAAGTCCTGTTGCGTTATAATAGTTGTTGGGCGTGCTTGTTACCAATACTCCGTCTATGTAGACCATCACATTACTAAAATCTGCATCAGTTGGGTTTGTCCATGTCCAGTAGATCCAGCTCGTTCCTGTAGCTGTTTCCCTCAGGTTTGTAACGGAAGCGGGCGGCACCTGTCTCGAAGCATCGAATGTTGCTTCAGCTGCTTTAAGGGCCGTAACGGCCTGGCTCACTTCTGCATTCGTTGCATTTGGATTATCTGCAACAGCCTGTGCCGCAGCGATAGCTGCCCTGAATGCGTCTATTGATGCTTGCGGATACTGACCGATACCAGTTCCTGCGACTGCAGTTGATACTTTTGTATTGGCAGCTGTAATGGCTGATGTCAATGCACTTTTATCTATGGACTTTATTCTGGCATCATCGAATGTCTCTTCAGCTTCTTGCAAATTGGTTTCAGCCTGGTCTATCTGTGATTGCGTTGCAGTTGGATTGTCAGCAACTGCTTGTGCGGTATTTATTGCTGTCTGGAATGCAGTTATCGCTGCCTGCGGATATTGTCCGATCTCATTCCCAGGAACCGCGCTTAATATTTTTGCATTGGCGTCTTCAATAGCTTCGATCAGATCGTTTTTGTTTACTGCACGGACAATGATCGTTACAGTATCATCGTCTGTTTCTTCATTAGCTGTCGCAATGAACGTTACAGTGTACATGCCTGCTGTGCCAGTTGGTGGCGTCCAGCTGAAAACGTGTGTATTTGAATCTGTGCCCGGAACAAATGTTGCTCCATCTGGCGAATTTATAACATCAAATGTTATAGTAGCATTAATATCATCATCTGTTGCAGAAACAGTAAAACTCAGCGGCTCATTTTCATACACTGACACCAAATTATCATCAATATCTAAATGTGGAACAGCTGAGCTGACCCCAGCTGTCATTAAAAACAAAAATAGTACAAAGCCTATACAGACCAATTTGTTTAACTTGATTCGCATTTTACCATCCACTCCATGGTCCATGGAGTATTTTTAATTGTTTTATTGTTCCGTTGTAATTCATGGTACCTTGCATGAAGTAATATTTAAAATTACTCTAAAAATCCGACAATATTTAATATATTTTTTTTGAGATTTTTGTAATGTATGTTCATAGGATTTGGATGGCTTATCTTTTACCTAATTACAGAACAGAATAACGCATTTGATCTTGTTTTCGTCTGAAACGGTGTGTTCTTTTAGAAGATAGGACCATACAGGTGTTAGATATGAACAGATTTATCTCGCACAGTTGTTATCTTCTGTGGAATAAAGGAGTGAAAAGCAGTAACAATTTAATATGTCTAAACTTTT
>NZ_JBFXHJ010000143.1:0-5488 GCF_050177135.1 Methanomethylovorans sp. | reverse complement strand
TTTAAATAGTTAGGTTGCATATTACTATTTGATAATATAGCTTGGAATCCGCTCTAATTTACAGAGTGGGTGGTATAAATGCAAATCAGATCAAACAAATCAATTTGTTTTGGACTTGTATTGTTTACGATCATGACAATGGGGTTCGGTTCTGCCGATTCCCTGGATGTAGAGCTGTTCAGCCATTTTGGCGGAATTGTTAACGATGTTGCAGTATCCGGGAACTATGCGTATGTTGCACAGGGATCCGATCTTGCCGTCTATGATGTTACCAATGTTTCTGATTCATTAGAAGTTGGTAGGGCCATTACAACTTCTGGAGTACGTGATATTGCTATAATGAACAACTATGCCTATTTAGCAGATTCCGAAAATGGTCTGGTGATCGTCGATGTTACCAATTCTTCATCGCCGGAAATTGTAGGTAGCTGCGATACTGCCGGTTATGCGAATTCTGTTGTTCTATCCGGCAATTATGCATATGTAGCTGATGAGAACAATGGGCTTGTGATCATAGATATCACTAATAACTCCGCACCAGCGATCATAGGGACTTACATCGATGATCCTGCATATGTCGTTGCCGTATCAGGCAATTATGCGTATGTTTCTGATGCCTGGAATGGTATTTCAATTGTAAATATCAGCGATCCGGCAGCTCCAGCCTTTGCAGGTAACTTTGATACCAATGGTTCTTTCGTGCATGATATTGCAGTGTCCGGCAATCATGCATACTTAGCCAATGCTTTTGACGGCCTTTTGATATTAGATATTAGTGATTCAGGAGTACCAACACTTATAGACGAATATGATGAAGTCAATTATGGATACAGCGTTATTTTGTCAGGCGACCATGCATACATATCCGACGGTATGTCTATTGATATTTTAGATGTCACAGATCCATCTTCAACAATATTTTTAGGCAGGTGTGAAACTGATGGATATGCTGAGAGTATCTCTGTAGCAGGCGACTATGCCTACATAGCAGGCGGTGAAAGTGGTTTTTCCATTGTGGATATAAGTGATCCTGTAGCACCACAAATTGTTGGCAGCTATGGATTTCCATGTATAGTACATAACATTGTAGTGACAGATGAATATGCATACATAGCCGATGGTATAAATGGGCTGGAAATCTTTGACCCATCTAGAAAACTTGTAGGTAGATATAATGATCACGGTTATGTAAGCAATGTCATCGTTTCAGGCGATCATGCCTATCTGACCTGGTCCATAGATGCCGGCACTCATCATAGTTTTCTTGAGATCATTGATGTCAGTGACCCTCTCGCGCCAACACTTGCCGGGTGTTACGGCGGTATTTCACCACTTGTTTTTGCTGTAGAGGGTAATTATGCATATGTACAAGGACTTGAAGATTATCTTGAGGTCGTGGATGTAAGTGATCCCGCAGAGCCAAGACTTGTAGCCAGCTATGATTACGATTATGTAGCTGCTCATGGTTTCCCTACATATCCCTTTGATACTGCATCAAGTATTGGCCAAACCACAACCACCTCTTACTCGGCAACTTACGATAACAGACTGCGTGAATCAACTCCAAGTACTGTGCTTTCCACTACCACTTATGTAGACGTTGGGAAAAGCACATCTCGCAGCAGGGGTGTCATGCTGTTCGATCTCAGTGATCACGAAACAACAGATACAATTGATAAGGCAACGCTTTCTCTCTGGTGGTACTATCCCGCAGGCAAGACACGTGCTTCTGAAACTGTAGTGGAGATATACAGACCTGTGGAATGGGATCCTGGCTATGTGACCTGGAGGTCCACTGCATCCGGTACATCCTGGACTGCAGCAGGGGGGAACTGGTATGATAAGAACGGTGTTGCTCAGGGCAGTACGCCATATGCAGCAGTAACTTTCCCGGCTGGCAAAGTGCCTGATGACCAATACTATGAGTTCGATGTCACACAGCTTGTGCAGGAATACGTAAGTGGTCAGTATGATAACACTGGTTTCTTCCTCAAGGCAAAAGAAGAGAATGGTAATTATATTGCATTTTACAGCTCGGACTGGTCAAATGCTGTGCAGAGGCCAAAGTTGACCATCGTTTCGACTACAGGTAATGTAGATAATACACCTGTGGATCACCCACCAGTAGCAAATGCAGGGGATGATATCACCGTAACCACAGATTCTGAAGTAAGTTTTGATGGCAGTGCTTCCACAGATGACAAGGTGATCGTTTCTTATTCATGGGACTTTGATGCATCAGACGGTATAAGTTCAGAATCAGACGAAGTAATGCCTAACAAAACATACGTTACCGAAGGAACGTATATCGTAACGCTCACGGTCACAGACACAGCTGGGCAGATGTCTTCCGATACATTACAGGCAGTTGTGACCGATTCGGTGGTAAGTTCAGTTATTTATACACCCATCTACGACAACCGGTTGCGTGGATCAACTCCAAACACTGTGCTTTCCAGTTCCAGCTATATTGATATCGGAAAACTTGGTACGACAGGTTACAGGGATGTCATGCTGTTCGATCTCAGTTCATACGACCCAACAGATACTATATCCCAGTCAACGCTCTCACTATACTGGTATTATCCCGCAGGTGCTACACGCACTTCTGATACTGTGGTTGAGGTTTACAGGCCAGTGCAGTGGGACCCACAGTATGTGAGCTGGAACTATCGTGCTTCCGGTACTCTGTGGAACACGGCTGGTGGAAACTGGTTCGATAAGAACGGTGTTGCTCAGGGCAGCACGCCATATGCCTCTGTGACCTTCCCGGCAGGCAAAGTTCCTGATGATCGATACTATGATCTTGATGTCACACAGCTTGTACAGGAATATGTAAGCGGTACTTATGTCAATACCGGTTTCTTCCTAAAAGCGAATACAGAGGGCGGTAATTATATCGCTTTCTACAGTTCGGACTGGTCGAATGCTGAGCAGAGGCCAAAGTTGACCATCACAGGTTAATAAGAAAACCGATCCTGACCTTAAAAGTGTGAGCGTAGTCATTTCGCTCCACTTCTTTTTTGTTCATCACTTCTGGAACATGAGCACGCTCAGGAAAAGAGATGCTAGGAATCCTATTGTTCCCAGTATCATCGTGTTGTTCTCTCCCAGGATTATCAGGTATGCAGAGATCAGTGCCACTACTGCAAGGAACAGGTTCCTGGTCAATCTGTCAAGCAGCCTGTATCTTTTAACCTTGTATGTGCTTTCCTGGAGTTTTTCGAATCTGTATCCTCGGATGGTCTCAATGACATCATTGACACCTGCAGGGAAGTTCCTGAAGATCTCCAGGTATCTGTCCCCTTCAAGCTGAATGGCCTCAAAAGCTTTTTTCGGAGCGTACCGATTCCTTATGGCCTTTGAGATAACGGGTTTTGCTCCGTCCAGCAGATTAAATCTCGGATCAAGGTCCAAACAAACAGACTCTATAAGCAGCAATGCTTTTTCCAGGGTGGAGAACTCACTTGGCAGGGACATGTTATATTTCAGAGCGATCTTTGCATAATTATCGCTCTGCCTCTCTCCAAGCCCATATTTCTGGTCAGCTATCAGATCGTCCATGTCCCGTCTGAACCTGCCGATATCCACTTCTTCTTTACGCAGCTTCCCTATCTTCAGGAAAGCATCCGAAGCGATCTCCACATTTTCGGCATACACTCCGTAGAAGAGGTTAAGCATATCACGCTTAAGCTCGTTGTCCAGCTTGCCCACAGCACCAAAATCAATGAAGGCTATTTTCCCGTCCTTTACGATGATATTTCCGCCATGCGGGTCTGCATGGTAGAATCCGTCGATGTATACCTGTTTCAGGTAACTGGAAGCGATTAGTTTTGCATAGTGTGTCCTGGTGGCCTGGTCCACATCTTTCAGGTCCTTTACCTGCACACCCTCTACAAAATCCATTACAAGAATACTGTCCCGGCTGTAGTCGGTATATACTCCGGGGATCAGAACACTCTCATCATCTTTGAAATTTTCATAGAACCGGATCATGTTCCTGGCTTCTATCCTGTAGTCCAGTTCACTGGTAAGCACTTCCCTGAATTCCCTCAGGAAAGCGTCCACATCAAAATTATTTCCAAGACCAATGATCTTCACTATAAGGGGTTTCATGTCCTCGATGATGGCAAGATCAAGGTTTATGGTGTCAATGAGGCCGGGGCGGGATATTTTCACGGCTACTTCCTTTCCGTCCAATACACCTTTGTATACCTGTCCGATCGAAGCGCTAGCTATGGGTTTAGTGTCAAACTCATCAAATATCTCAACTATGTCCTGAGCCCCATAGTTAACACCCGTGTGTTCGTCCTTATTGCCAAGAGCATTGCACTCGCAGCCTGTTTCAAAAGAAGGCCTCATCTGGCTGAAATCAAGGGGCTTCACTTTGTCCTGCAACTTTTGCAGTTCGATGACATATGCCCTGGGAACAATATCCGGTCGTCTGCTCAGCATCTGTCCGAGCTTTATGAAACTGGGCCCAAGCTCCTCAAATGCATCGCGGAGCTTTGCTGCACCGCCACGGTTTTCAAGGTCCAGGCTACAGGTACATTTACTGTTGGATATGTAATTGCGTTTTATATCTTTATATAGCAGGAAAAAAAGGTTGTATTTGATGAATACCCGGCCAATCGTGAGATATCTGCGTGTTTTCCTAAACATCTAAGGATAGTAATGTTTTTTAGTAAATATATGTTCTCTATATTCAAACATCACTCCAGGCAAACTTTTTATTAACTGCACAACCAATATCTTTGGGTTCATTATATTGTGTGCTGAGCTCATCGGGGGTACATTCGGTATGGGTGGGTGTTGTATATGAAATGGAGCCATCTGGCAGGTATTGGTATTATTCTGTTGGTCATACTATGGACTGGTTACGGTCAGCTGGGGCTGAGACCTGCTGTCATTGAGGGGGATCTTCTTGATATAGAGATACCTCCGGGTTTCAGGATAGAAGTGTTTGCCGATGGTCTGGGTGATAGTCTTATATCTTATCCAGGGCCAGCTCCAGGTCCTCGCATGATGTTAATGAAAGATGGCATACTTATGGTGTCCATCCCAAACAAAGGTCTGATAGCAGTGCTTCCTGATCTTAATAAAGATCATAAGTCTGATAGCGTGGGAGTTTTCATTGACGGATTGGATCGTCCTCATGGTCTGGACTATTACGATGGCTGGTTCTATATAGCTGAAGAGGACAGGGTCATCAGGGTGAAAGATGGTGACAATAACTTCGTTGCAGAAAAGGAAACCATTGAAGTACTGATAGATGATATCCCCACTGGAGGACATTCTACAAGAACGGTAAAGGTCCACAATGGGAGCCTGTACATGAGCGTGGGTTCGTCATGTAATGTGTGTTACGAGACGGATACCAGAAGAGCAGCCATAACACGCTGTGATCTGAAAGGTAACAATTGTACTGTATTCGCCTCAGGCCTTAGGAATGCCGTTGGCATGGCTTTTCATCCTCTTACAGGCAAAT
>NZ_JBFXHJ010000142.1:0-5589 GCF_050177135.1 Methanomethylovorans sp. | reverse complement strand
TCTTCCGATCTCACTTCCTTTTGGAGTCTTCCAGGCAAGATCATCATCTTCATGTTTTTTCCTGAATACTATGAAACGTGTATGATTGCTGTTACAGTCCTGAATATTGCAGAGCAGTAAGTTCAGTCCGTACATAGTGGCTGACTCCCTGGATGCGATGGCTGCCATTTCCTCGAACTCAGTGGCAAGTTTGGCTGCATGGGAGGTGCTGCCTGTTGTGCGTATCTCCGCATGGGGAAAATGACTCTTGATGAACTGCCTGCACTGTCCCAGTGCCTGGGGATGGGAAAGTATCACCCTTATGTCCTCTAGTTTTCCTTTGGACAGCAGACAGTGTTCAATGGGCACAACGATCTCTCCGATGATCCGGATATCGTGTTCCATGAGCAGGTCCAGGGTAACGCCCACCGAGCCTTCGATGGAGTTCTCCACAGGTACGATTCCAATATCGGCGGTATTGGTCACAATCGAATCAAAAGTATCAATGATATCATCGCAATATTTAATGGATATATCTTTTGACAGAGAGGAACAAGTGTGTTCTTTCGTGAGCCACAGGTGGGCTGCTTTATCCGAATATGACCCCCTGGGCCCAAGCACACCAATGATCATAGTGGATAAAATACAACACATGTTATATAATTGTGTATGGGTGCTATTCAAGTGCTCCTCTTTATATTGATGCTCTTATTTTCGGGTTTAAGCCTTTTCTCTGATGCGATACTTACCTGGAATGTGCAAAACCACAATATTTAAATAATTACACTGTAATTAACGTGGAAAAGAAGTTATACAGGACAGCACCATGTCAAGGGAATGGAAAAACGGACCGAATGCACTCATCACTGATACTGATGCCTACGTTCCTTTTGCATTGATAGGTATATTCATCCTGCTTTTCTCATTGCTGACAGCGGCAGATCTTGCACGCATGGACTATCAGCTTGCAGAGATTGTATATTCTGGTGATGTTTCAGATCCGCGGCATGATATCCTTGACATGGCATGTGCGGATATATCGCGATGCCTTAACTATGCAGGCATGGAGGCTTTAGAGTGGCAGGGTGAGCATCCTGTCATACAGCCGGAATCTGTTTCCGTGGGATCACGGAGCAATGAAGGTTATGAGGTCCGTCCTCTGAATAAAGACCTGGAACCGGGAGATACCTTACAGGTGGAAGTGTCACTTCCCTCTAATATCCTGGGAGCCTTGCTTTCTCTTATCAGCAACAAGGACAGGGTGCTTACGGTATATGATGAGAGCGACAGTTTCAATATGAGCTTCAACTACAACGAGTCCCATAGCTTATGGGGGACTTCTTCATTCGTACAGGAACTGAAGATACCAGCAGATGCTTCATACGGTTTTGGGGCCGTTGTCCTGAGGGTTGGCAATGATGTACAGGCCACTGACTGGTTCCACGTGGGTACAAATCCCATGAAGGATATTGTTGCAGCACGTTTCAATGAGCTCATGGAGAACAACTACAGGAACGGTGTACACAGAACAGGAAGATATGTACTGGATGTGAACGAGGACATATCTCCTGAGCAGATAATTATCGGTAAAGTGAACGGGACCCTGAAGAGAAGCATACCACAGGACCATGAGGATTACGTCATTCATTATACTCTTACGGTAAAGCACCTCAACTACACGCTCACTGATCTCGATACAGGCATAAAGACGAATGGCAGCATGGATATCTTTACACCTGTGGATTCCAGGGAACCGTTGCTGGCACAGCTAACCGCAGAGTACGAACGGGAACTCAATACTGGGGTATCACCGGATATTGTACTAGGGATATCAAATGTGCGTTCCTTTACCTATGGCCCCTGGCAGCATTACGCAGGAGGACCACTGAACATCCTGACAGGTCCCTCAATTGCAGGTTCCGTGAATGCAGGCACGGTATACGGCCAGAAACGTGTTTTTGATGCTGTGGATCCCTGGTCCCTTATGTACACAGGATACTACAATGGGAAAACTTTGTATAATGATATAAAAAGAGATACTTCTGATTACGATGCACAGAAAGGTGATCTCTCAACGGTCTATGCCGGATTTGCGACGAACGGTTCTTTTAATATGGATATGGAACAAAGTATGGATAGTTCGATGGAAGATGCGGGTACCAGCTTGCAGAGTGTAGAGGACGATGCTTCTGTGACCATGGCAGTTTCTAACTACACGGCAGCTATAAAAAATGGCTGGATATTCAATGACCGTATATGGGGTCCTGAAGACCCTGATCTTATACACAATGTGACCCGCACGATCTACAGTGCCGATGTCATGCCGGAAATATCAAGGACTGGTGTGAATGACAGGCCTGAGGTGCGTGATGTACGGGTTGAGACGTTCTTTGATCCTGCTGCGGTAAGTCTGAGAAAGAGCTTTTCTTTCTATCACCTTACATGGGATGCCGAATATCTTGTATCGCTGTGGCATGAAGGGGCTATTGTACAAGGGTATTCTTTCGAGAACCGAAGCAGGATCAGTTACAGTGAAAAGATCATGAAACCCGGTAGCATCGCGGACCTGGACATTGCCAACTGGCAGATCACAAATGCGAGGCTTGAACATCGGTCCACTTCTCTGGAGAACCTTAAGGTCACGCCTGTAATGAGGTATGCAGGAAATGATACCCTTCTTAAAATGGAACGTGAAGGAGGTTTCCTCAATAGTGAGTCCCACTCCTTTGACTGGGACATCGAGTACATTGTGGAGTTCGATATCTATTCTCAGTGGGAGCTGGATTATGATTATGCATACACGCACATGGGCATCATAGACAGCAGGCATGAGGACGAAAGGCTGGGCACGTATGATCATCACACACAACAAACGCATAAAGAGCTTGAGACCGAGAACATTACCATTGTTTATCATAAATGCTTCAGGACAAATACCTATGATGGGCTTGCAGACTATGAACAGGCCATTGAAAATGAGTTCAGCGATACCACAGTAACGGTTGGCGGAGTGCAACTGACAGATACCTGCTGCAGCGATGCAGCCGATAAGTACAGGGAAGCTTATGTGAATATCGGCCAGATAGAAAGAGAATATGGTGTTTATAAAGATGGCACTGATATGCCCCGGCACACCGTTGCATGTGATGTGCCGATGTGGCTCCCTGGTCTTATGACGGAGGAATTGCTCTCCATGCTTCGTGCAATGGATGATACCGGCCCTTCGCGTACAGTTTCTCTTATGGGTGATAACCTGGGTCGCAATCCAGCAGATCTCTTTTATGAGGCTGCAGAGGACATGGCTCTTGAAATGGAATATGAAAGAGAGATGTATGTACAGGCTGACGGTCATTTCACTGGAAATGATCTCACAACCTCCAGTGATGCGGCCCGCATGATCGTAAGGAACGAGGCTTATGAGAAGACCATGCGGAAGCTTGTGGACAGCAATGCAAAAGTAAAAGATTCGTTAGATGGCTATATGAACGAGGCTTTTTCGGAAAGGACAGGATCTGCACTTTCCGATCTGCTGGGCGGTCTCTCACCCTCTGAACTGCTGTTCAATAATCCTGCCCTGTCCATGGCAACAAATGCGCTGGCACAGGACATGGGTGTGATCGATACTATGGAAGTGGTGGGCTGGCCGCATAGTAAATACAGCTGGACCGAGAATATGACCCTGCTGGTGGACCAGTACCCTGATTACCTGTACCATGATGAGGGCTTTGACCTGCAGGAGCAGTTCGTATGGGAAGACGAGGTAACAGGCAAGACGATTTATCCTCTGGCAGTACGTAATACATGTGTCTTTTCCGGGGATGTGAGCGGAGAGGTTGCAGATATCATGAAAGGATGTACCGATCCGGTAAAAACAGCTGTTTCGCAGCAGATGAGCAGTAGTATCCTTGAAGTGAGCTCACAGGTAAATGATGTGATCACGCAGATAGGAACTGAAGCTATTAACCTGACACAGGCAGGAGTGAGCACAGATATGCGCCTGCTGAAGGATAACCAGACCCGGCTTGTGAACGCCTATGCTGATCAGCTTCGCATAGATATTCCTGAGCAGATCAGCAGACAGGTCGCTGCTGACCCTGAGCTGTCAGCATGCATAGGTCCGGGTCAGGTGGAATTGATCGCTCAGCAGTACCTGGATTCCCTCACTAATGAACAGCTTGTGGCTATGACCTCGGATGACACTCTGGCACTGGAACTTTTAAGCAGGCTCAGGTCTCACATGAATATGGACAGCAATGCAATTAACGGAGACGTTGACATTGCTCTGCTGCGTCTTGAAGCTGATATGCAGATGGGAGTGTCTGACGGAGTATGTGCGGCTATAGAAGTGTGCCACGAGGTCATAGATGAATGTTTCTCCAACATCGATAAAGAACTGCAGGCAAAGCTTGATGATTCAGCAGATAAACTGACCGGTAAAGCCGCAGAAAAAATGGAAAAAAGACTGGAAACCGCTATGAGATGCGTGCCCGCAGGTCTCCCTCTGCTGCCTCCGAACTGGGTCTGCACGGTGAACATCTGGGAATATGATGTGAAAGGGCGATACAAAAGTTTCAGCGTAGCAGATATCGATAATGAATGCATCGTTGACCCATTTTACGGGCATAAAGCGCAGACGTATGTGAGAGATAATCAGAGAGTAAAGCATCCGATACAAAAAAACTTAGATGGAAGTTCCATATTCCTCGGAAGAAACTTTCCCATTATCTTTTCATTCGATGGTTACGCTGCAACAGTTGTAGGACCTGGACCTAAAGGAGTTGGAGACAAGATTGGGGGAAGGGAAGAAAAATCACCCGGTTATGATAATTTCGAGATACAATTCTGAGGTTAAAACATGAAAAATAAATGCATCATTCTATTTTGTATTCTATTTCTACTTCTTTTGCCTATCATTGGGTCAGCAGAAAGCTCCTATGGGAAAATTGACGTATATTTCGATGGTAAATTGTATCCTGGAGCAGAGATACCCAAGCCAGTTTTGAAGATTGGAGAGCCTTTCAAAGTTCGATTTGATGTAATTCCCTATCAACGATGTGAAGTCTCTGTGATGCTTACAACTATTGATGAAAAAGATTTCAGAATAATCAATGGCTCAACAAGTGAAATGGGCAAATATACCGGTGTAATTGTAGGAAAAAATGAAACAAAAACTTATGAATGGACAGTAGTTCCCACAGAAAATTGGGCTGGTGGTACTGTACCACTAGATTTTGTATACCAATTTGATGATTTGAATTCTTTTGATGTGCTCACAAAAGGTGAATTTACCGCCGCTTACATAACCGTCAGCGAGGAGTACTACGATGGCGCGTCTGCTGAAGTATCGACAGACCCCATCAATGAAGATTCTGCAAAAGCTCCGGGATTCATGTTACCCCTGGCTGTCGGAATGTTGTTACTGGCCGGGAAGTGCAGAAGAAATACATGATCTTCTGCTTATTTCTATTAAAAGAATAAAAAAATAGAGGACGGCGCCGCCTGCGGCGGGGTTGTTGTTGTGGATTGAGGTTTTATTTATTCTATGTCGGCTTTTTTCTCTTAATTCAAAGATTAATATCGTTGTTACGGATAGGGGTCTGGTTAACCCCT
>NZ_JBFXHJ010000141.1:0-5643 GCF_050177135.1 Methanomethylovorans sp. | reverse complement strand
AGGACTATGTTGTTACCACGCTGGATGAGGTTATGAACTATAACGACTGGGTGGACATGAGCACCACTATCCTGATAGCTAACAACGAGTCCAGGATATGGAAGAGCAATAACGGGGAAAGGATCATCACTCCAAGGGGGTATCAGAGAAAGTATGACTACTAAAAGCAAAAAAAAGGTAGGTTCGCCGGCACTTGAAGAGCTTGTGGAGTTCACAACAAAAATGGATCCCACACTTATAGACATCTGCACCGACCTCGGTGCTCAGACCGATGAGGCAAAGGCTATCTACATGACAAGCCGCAATCTTGCCAAGCAGATAGTTGGAGACAAGACCATTGAGGACAGGATACGTCAGCGCTGTATGGTTGCAGTTGGCGACCTTTCCATGGCATATCTTATGCATTTCAACAAAGACCCTGTAAAAGCTGGCGTGGAAGCCCTGAAGAAAGGTGCCCCCATATTCGTGGACATCAACATGGTAAAATACGGGATAACTAAGATGGGGCACAAGTCCGATGTCATCTGTGTGATGGACGAGGACAAGGACGCCGCCATCGCTAAGAAGTTCGGCATCACAAGGACTGCAGCCGGTTTCCTTGCATGCAGGGACAGGCTGGAAGGCTCTATCGTTGCCATAGGCAATGCCCCTTCCGCAGCACTTGCAGTGTGCCGTATGGTGGAGCATGGCATAAGGCCCGCCCTTGTTATAGCAACCCCGGTGGGATTTGTGAATGCTGCAGAGTCCAAGGAGGTCGTCAGGGACACAGACATACCTTCCATCACATGTATAGGTACCAGGGGCGGAACCCCAATTGCTGTTGCCTGTGTCAACGAACTTGTGGCTATCGCCAACGCAAAAGACGAATGCGAGGAATAATATTCCCCGCATCCGCTTTATTGATCTTGTTTTTTAAACCTGGAAAAGTGTAGTTATTTGGCTGGTGTATGCCATCCATAATCCTGTAAGTATCAGTAAAATGCCTGCTATCTTTTTGACTATAAAGTCATAGCGAGCAATGGATCTCAATCTCATAGAGGAAACGTTTGCAGAATATGCTATGATCAGCATGGGCACTGCAAAACCGATCGAGTATATGAACAGCAATGTTGCGCCATAAGCCAGACTGCCCTGCATAGCTACCAGCACAAGCACGCTTCCCAGTAATGGGCCTATACATGGTATCCAGATTATGCCAAGGGAGAGCCCAAGCAGGATACCACCTAATAGTCCTTGCTTCTTAGAATTATGGACTTTACTTGTGAAGGTAGATAACCGATTGAATACCTGGAGATCAAAAAGCATAACTATCCCAAAAACAACAATGGTAATGGAAGCTATTAGATGCAGATAGGGAATGTAGCGTATTAACAATGCTCCAAAAGCAGATGTTATCACACCCATTGCTGTGAAGGAGATCACCAGACCTGCTATCACCGCAAGAGGACCATTTTTTCCTTCTTTTGTGGAAAAAGCCAGAATAGCAGGCAGCAAAGGAAGAGTGCATGGAGAAAGTACACTAACTATGCCTGCGAGTAACACAGCAAGAGGGTCAACATCTGTAAAGACCATATCTTCCTTTGCCTGTTCCTTTTACTTATTATTCCTTAATGCAATAGCCATATCCAACGTTTTGGTGAGGGTTCCTTTGTCAGTTACCCCGATGAACCTTGCAATGTTCCTGTCTCTGGTAATATCACCTTCAGATGTCATATAGACATAACCTTCCGAATCGTTACCTACTATTACGAACATGTCAGGCACAGAATAAACATCAAAAGCCACGGCAACTCCTGGTTTTTCCCTCGTATCAATATACATCACAGTAGCCTTTCCCGCATACTCCTGTGAAATTTCCTCAATGGTAGGTTTCATTATCTTACATGCAGGACAAGCAGCAAAACCAATGTCTACAAGAACCGGCCCTGAAACAAGTGCTTCATCTACTTGCTGCAGGTCCTGAACACTCACCACTGTACTGTTCCCGGAGGATTCAGTTCCGCTATCAAGACAACCGGAGAAGCTTATTAATAATGCTACGATATAAAGGAAAAGATATTTGTTCATAGATTCACCTGGAACTGTCAGTTAGAATACTGTTTTGTGTGAATATAGGTTTTGTGGAGTTAATACATCATAACACAAAACCATTGTGATTCATTTACGAAGGTTGACCACTTTCCATTTTAAGAGGACCCCTTCCTCTACTTTCCCGGCAGATATGAGTTCAAGGGGCAGAGTGCTGTGTTCAATGAAGCCTTGTCCGTCCACCAGAGTAGGGGCCATCTGTCCCCCTATTATTATATTGCCCACAAAAGTGTATATCTCATCTACAAGTCCGCTTGAGAGCATGGCCCAGTTAAGTGTTGCTCCCCCTTCGATCATCAGACGCCTGATGCCGAGGCTGTACAGCTGTTCCATTGCATCAGGAAGGTCTACCTTGCTTTCCCCGCTGATTATGACCCTGGCTTTTGTCCTCAATGCCTCTGCTCTTTCAGAAGGAGCAGAAGAACTGATCACAATTATTCTCTGACCTTCGCCCTTTTTAAAAATATCAGCCTCAATAGGAGTTCTTGCCTGGCTGTCTATTACAATACGTATCGGGTTCTCTTCAAGACCTTTCGCCTTACGCTCTGTTTTTCTTTGAGCAGATTTTACTGTAAGGCTCGGGTCATCCGCAAGTACAGTGCCTATGCCAACCATAACTGCATCTGATGTGGCGCGCAACTGGTCCACACGATCAAAGTCTATAGCTCCTGAGATCCTTACCTGTTTTCTCTGCCATGTAGAGATCTTCCCGTCAGCAGACATGGCCGAATTGATAAATATGAAGGGCTTTTCCATTCTAAGTCCCCATTAAGGCAACAGCCGGACACGAAACAGCATCCGGCCAATAAAATCAGAGGTTTATGATCGATTTTAGCAGATCACGATCCCTTAATAGTCCAAGGAACTTCTGGTTTGCATTGACTATTGGGACCTGATCGATCCGGTTACGTTTCATCTTAAGTGCACATTCACTTACACCAGATATATATGAGGCTTTTACAAGGTTAGTGACCATAATATCCCTGGCAAGCACGTTTGGCACCTTGATCCTTGAAACACTATAGTAGATGCTCATGGTATCACGCATGGATTCCCATGTCCAGTGATCATCATCCGAACCATTGGACATGTTTGACATCTCTACCGAGTCTTCAATGATACTGGCGCTTATGACATCCCTGTCCGAGATGATACCTACAAGTTCCAGTTCGGAGCTCAGCACAGGAACTGCCTTCACATCTGAAAGTTCCATTATCCTTGCGACGACGTTAAGAGGGGTTTCACTCCATACAGGTACTGATTTGTTGCTGCTGTACTGACCTACGTGATTGGTCAGATTCAGTTCTGCAAGTGCACCAACAATATCGGCAATTGTGAGCAAACCTTTCAGTTTACCATCTTCAACTACGGGAAGCCTGCGGATATTATGTTGCAGGATCAGCCTGGCAGCATCTGTGATATCCTTTTCCTCACTTATGCTTACAGGGTCCCTCGTCATGAGCAATGCAAGTTGTTCTTCTTCCGGGTTCTGCAAAAGATTTGACCTGCTGACGATACCAACAAGTTTCCCATCCTTTAACACAGGCACCCCTGATACTCTTTTTGCTTTCAGGATCTCTAGGACTTCGTCCCTCGATCCGGGAAGTGTTGCACAGGCAACATCTTTTACCATTATATCTGAAACTTTAATGTTTTTAGGCATGTAGATCCTCTTCCGTGATCACTCCTTCTTGGAGGAAACACCTTTTACTACCAGGACAGGAACTGTGGAGTTACGGGTAACTTTCTCAGCAACGCTTCCCAACAGGAATCTGTCAAGACCACTCTTGCCCAGCGTACCCATGACTATAACATCGATCCCATTTTTTTGGGCAAATTCAATGATCTCGTTACTTGGATGACCTTCAAGTACAACGGTATCTGCTTCCACGCCTGCTTGTTTTGCCAGTTGCTCAACTTTTTGTACAGCATCGTTTGCTTCTGTTTCCAGAAGCTCATACATCATTTCCCATCCTGCATCCATGGGTATGGAAGCAAAAGCAGCTGTGTCCACTACGTAGCCGACAAATATTTTCCCCCCGGCTATTTTTGCCAGTTCTATGCCATACTCTATAGCTCTTCTGTTCTGTTCAGAACCATCTGTCGCAATGAATATTTTCTTAAACTCGGCTGTCATTATCCAATCTCCACAACTTATTAATTGATAATTGTAAGGATATCGTCAGGTCTTGCCCTTCGGACAATACCTCTTACAGGATCGGTGATACCAGTGAGGTTGTCAGAGCTTCCATTTAGGATCATGATCTTTGGACTAAGACCCTTTGCAATATATCCAACTTTATTGACATTCAATATTGATGCACCGTTAAGCGTACACATCTTAAATACTTGTCTATCGTCTATTTTAAATATTTTTTCAAGTATCTCCATTTCAGCAAACATGCTGGGGGAATTAAGCATCACATTGTCAGTACCTATAGCTACATTGATCCCAAGATCAAGCATTTTCTCCACGGGAGCCATCCCTACGCCTGTTATAAAATTAGACCTTGGGCACACAACCACTGGTTTTTGCTCATCTGCAACTTGCCTGAGGTCAGGCAGTTCTGCATGTGTCATATGTATTAGAACATCGGGATCTAAGGAAAGTGCCGAATCTATATCACTTCTGTTTTTCTCTCCAGCGTGAATGAAAAATGGTTTCTTCCATGATGCTGCAACTTCCCTTAATGTTTCCAATATATTCTTGTCCATATCTCTGGAACCACTTATACCAAGTCCGTAAGACTCCTGCAATAAGAGTTCAGCTTCATATTCAATATCTGTCTTGTAGCCTTCTGTCCTACTGATTCGCCCAAGGATCCTGCACATTATATCTTTGCCTTCAAGAGCACCTTTTAATGCCAGTGTTCCAGGCACCCCTCCTTCTCTGAAGTCTGCAAAAGCAGAGGTGCCGATAGTTATCATGTCGGAAATGGTCCTTTTCATTGCTTCAATGAGCCTGGACTGTGAAGTAGCCTCTAGTGTGCGATGTTTAAGACCATCCGGCGGCTTGACAAGGGAATCCAGATCACGTTCTACACGGTTGCCTACTGTCTTTCCAAGTACAGGGTCTTTGAGAACCGAATCACCTATGTGAGTATGAGAGTTCACCAGACAGGGAGAAATAATGATGTCACTGCTCGTGTTCTCTTCTCCTATGTCAATTATGACCCCATCTTTCAGACAGATGTATCCTTCTATGGTTTCCGGTTCAGGTCCCAGGATGATCTTACCATAAATGATCTGTTCACTGGACATTTGAAACCCGTTGCTGTGCCCTTATTTATAGTAGATCCACAAAAAGCTGTGATATTAAAAGGGTAAATGTTCATGATCGTTAATAAGATTTTTCATGTTGTAACCAGCTTTGAGGGTCACATTGTATATTTGTTATATATTTATGCGTAATATTGATATAGATATAATCCCATCCCACGGATGCGCATTTTTAGGTCCTTGCACAAGAACATGGCAGAGCCATTCGATGAGTGTACAGTCAACCATAATGCGCTACATAAGATAATGCAAAAAGCGCCTGTCACGAGGGAAACT
>NZ_JBFXHJ010000140.1:0-5692 GCF_050177135.1 Methanomethylovorans sp. | reverse complement strand
CCTGATAGATCACAGCGGCAAGTGTGCAAGGTAAATAAATATAAAAGTGGCCGTCTAACAAAGGCCACATTTTCAGGAATTTTCCGAAAGGATATTATCAACAGACAGTTCAAATGATGCTGTCTTACCGTTCACATCTACAGTGTACACGCCCTTCTCCAGACCATATACGTCAAGAGGCACAGACTTTGTGAAAGGTACCAGTGCCTGTGTACATAAGGCATCCCTGGGGCGTATTGTGCCTATCTCCACATAGAATGTGTTGCCATCTTTCCTGGTAGTGGCATTACTGATGGTTGTGCAGCCATCGGGAAGATAACCTGTAGCTTCCACATTCACCTGTACAGGAAAAGATTCCAGTATAAGCACCTGCACATTATTGACAGATGCCACGCCGGTTATGAACTCTTCTTCGTTGTTCATTCCTGGGGAAGGTGTCTGGTTCCCACTTGTGTTCTCAGAACCATTGTAGACGATCGGTTGCTGACAGGAACAACCTGATATGACGATCGCCATTGTAATTGATAGAAGTATTAGCAGATAGTTCGATCTCATTCTGGATCCCCGTAATAGATTTGTATCTGGCAGATATGATATCATTCAGAATATATAGCAATTGCCTAAGGTACGAACATTTTCGAACTGATACATAGTAAGCAGCGCAAAATTCAGGTTATATCTGCCGACCGACAGAAATCGGATATAGAAAGAAGAACAGATAATTACTAATCATTCCGACTCGTACCAATAGATTTAAGATATTGAATGTAATTAGGAGAGTGAAAGTCAAAGAGAGCGTGTGGCCTAGCCAGGATATGGCGGCAGCCTCCTAAGCTGCAAGCCAGGGGTTCAAATCCCTTCACGCTCGCTATACTTTTTCTAATATAATTAGATCAAGGAGAATCATCTCATGATCCGTAAGGCCACTGTCAAAGATGTCGAAGCAATGAAGAACATCATCAATGCATATGCAAAACAGGAGAAGATGCTTCCCCGTTCATACAATGAGCTGTACCAGTATATACGCAGTTTCTATGTATACGAGAAGGATGGCGAGGTCATAGGATGCTGCGCTCTGCAGGTAGTATGGGAAGACCTGGCAGAGGTACTTTCATTTGCTGTCAAGCCTGAATATGCAAGACAGGGAATAGGATCACAATTACTAAAGGCCTGTATGGGCGATGCACACGAACTGCATATAAAGAAGATATTTACTCTTACATACGTACCGCAATTTTTCAAAAAACATGGATTTGAAAGAGTGGATAAAGCAACACTCCCCCATAAAGTATGGAGTGGCTGCATAAACTGTCCTAAGTTCCCGGACTGTGACGAGATAGCGTTGATCAAAAATATAGACTGAATTGCTGATCTCAGCTTAATTCCTTTTTAAGATATACTGTACCCTTTTCTTCTTTTTGCACTGAAAAACCGGTCTTTAAATATAGATCAATAGCTGGTCCCAGAGAAGTATCGGTCTTCAGGATTGCTGTATTATAATGCTCGCTTGCAAATTCCAGAGCTTTCCCCAAGAGTTCAGAACCGATCCCCAGTCTTCTGAGATCCTTATGGACATACAGCCTCTTGACCTCACATTTTTCCTCACTTCTCTTTTTCACAGCACAGGTGCCGATGATCCTACCCTCTGTGAAAGCCAAATAAAAGATGCCTCCATCTTCAAGGTAATTTGCTGAAATATTATCCAGATCAAGATCCTTCTCTATGTCGTAAGCAAAACCTTCGGATGCCAGTATGCTCACCACGAATTTTTTTACGGAGGAATTAAGTAACGGAGAAAAAACCTTTATCATCAATGTATATATTCCTCTGGCTTTTTCAAGAAATCAAGAGCAATAGAACTTAATATTTGCACACCCTGCATAAGGACAGTTTCATCTATATCAAAACTGCTGGAATGGTTGTTCTCTGTCATATCTTTCTCCGGATTGCGGGTACCCAGGAAAAGGAACATACCAGGTACCTGACGTAAATAATAAGCAAAATCCTCGGAGCCGAAGATAGGAGATGCATTATCATCCACATTCATGAATGACTGCTTAAGCAACCTGCTGGCCGCTGCCGTGAAACCTGGATCGTTCACAAGTACAGGATAACCATGTAACACATCCAGCTCATAGGATGGCACACCAGCAATATCTTCTCTGGTAAATTCTTCCATGACAGAAATCAGTATTGTATCCAGAACATTCTCAATAGTGGCCGTGTCCATTTCATTAAAGGTCCTGAAACTTCCGGAAACATGTACTTCGTCGGGGATGATGTTTGAGCGAGTACCTCCGGTGACCGTGCCAAAGCCAAAAACATGTCTTGAAGGATCGACCTTCCGGGCACTTTCCAGCCTATACCTGGATATAAGGTCCGCAGCCATTTCAATGGGATTTATACAATACTCCGGTGTTGATACATGACCACCCTTTCCTTTGACCCTGATATTGAAATCGTTGGAGCTTGCCATAAATGGCCCGGGGCAGAAACGCACATTACCAACACCCACATCACCGAAAATGTGAAGCCCTATAATAGCATCGACACCTGCAAGCCCGCCATCATCAATAACCATCCTGGCCCCGCCAGGATATTGTTCCTCTGCCGGCTGAAATATCAACCGCACTTTACCAGGGAACTCATGCCTCCTCTCGAAAAGCAGGCGGGCCACGCCCAATTCTATAGCCATATGACCATCGTGGCCGCATGCGTGCATGACCCCTTTGTGGCAAGAGATATACTCCCTATTGTGGGCAGTTTCCTCCTCCTGTATTGGCAGAGCATCCGTATCAGAACGTATTGCAATGCAAGGTCCCGGACCATTGCCTGTGATATCTGCCACAACACCGGTACCGGCAATGGAACCGCTTTCCAGGCCGAACTCCTTAAGAGAACCAATTATCCTCTTCTGTGTCATGTGTTCATTGAAACTGAGTTCAGGATACCTGTGGAACTCGCGTCGCTTTTGTATGATCCATTGTTCAAGAGGGAGCAGGAACATCACCTGATATGAATGTTTCATCCAAATTATAAGAGCAGATTGCTCATCATGACTCATAATCATTTTGTTCAGAGAGATGTTTGCAATATGATTATTACTAAGGAGATTTATTACCTTTAATCCAATACAAAGGAGATCAGAATGCTGAAAACACGGCTCAGGGACTTTTTCATAACTCAGGATGACTGGATATTCGCTGTATCCGATTATTTCCATCCCCATGGGATACGTTCGACACTGCGATACGTACCCGATGAAGAAGGGGAACGCCAGATGAACGGAAAAAGATACCGTAAGTATGATTTCGATGATTCTTTCGATTTTATGCGAAAGCACCGGCCTGAATGGGTGGAAGATGTACATGTGGTGCCTGAAGAGCAGGTGAAAAGGATACTCTCCCCCAATGAGGCCATACAGCGTCTTGTAGCCTCAGATAGTCGGATAGCTGTGATCGTAAAAGTTCTTGAAAAAGCAGGAGTACCAAGGTCACATATGGGAGTCACTGGCTCTTTGTTGCCGGGATTACAGAACGAGACCTCTGATGTGGATTTTGTGGTATATGGAAAATACTGGTTCATAGCAAGGGATGCCATCGCCGAAGAAAAGAAAAGATCCGGACCAATAGAGGATATAAATATGGAGATGTGGCAAAGGATATACAAAAAGCGCATTCCAGAGATATCCTTTGAGGAGTTCGTAGTCCATGAGAAACGGAAAGGGAACAGAGGTATGGTGGAAGGCACATATTTCGACCTGCTTTTCGTGAGGGACTGGGAACAGATAAAAGAGCCCCCTGCAAGAGGAAAGGACACTGGGACCATGAGAATCGAGGCAACAGTGACAAATACAGATCTTGCCTTTGATAGCCCTGCAGTATATAAAGTGGAGCATCCTGAAATAGACCACGTGTTATCCTACACTCATACTTACGCAGGACAGGCGTTACCCGGAGAGCTTATCGAAGCTCAGGGAGTGGTTGAAATAACAGGCGAGAAAAAAAGGCTCGTGGTAGGCACTTCACGTGAGCCAAAAGGAGAATGGATCCGTTCACTTACATTGCTTGAAAAAGAAAATATGCTGTGACAGAAAATGTAACAAGATCACAGGAGGATGTTATCCTCCGCCTGTCACCTGGCCGATATCAACAATCTTTTCCTGTGTTTGCTCCCTGGCAAGATCGTCTACATCCACTTTGCCAGTTTCATGTTCTTTTTTCACTTTGATGGCGCTTGCATCCGTTATCACAAGAGCCTGGACATTGTAGTACAGTCCGGTGGTGTCCAGCAGGGCCCACGTTGTATCTTCTTCCTGCTTAAGTTCAATAACCTGACCTGCAGTACCTGTATTGATATAGAGCACATATGAACCAATAGTGATAGGAGCCCCGTTTAGATCCTGGGCCGGGATTGGATCTGAACCTTCATCCATGTTATCACATTCTTTTAACCAATCAGACTGGTGATCGAAACAAACTGAAAAAGATTCAGTTAGTGATCTCTTTACGAAGTTCGCCTATGGTTGCAACCCTTTCAGCAAAGGCATTATGGCGGTGGATACTTTCCTCGTTTATCTGCTTAATAGTCACGATCGCATCATCCGGAAGGTCCTTGAACTCTTTAACAACATTATGAGCCATGGTACGCACACAGTCTTCCACGAACTTCGGATTCTTGTGGGCCGTCTGAACTACCATTGCTTCATCAGAACGCTTCAGCAATTCGAAGACACTTGAGCTCATTGATCTCTCGATGATAGATATCACCTTTTCAAGAGATATGAAATCATCACTTGCAACTTCAATGGAAATAATTCCCCTTCCCCTCTGGTTGTGGGTTGCCATGGGCACACGATGGAGGAATTCGGCGATCTTTCTGTTATCCACACCAATTTCTTCAAGCTGTTTACGGGCATTGTCCGTCATGATCTCCTGGGCACACGGACAAGCGGTCATTCCTACCACTTCTGCACCTATGAGCTTAGTGATATTGATGTTCCCTGCTTCTTCCCTGCTGGCTTTCGCTTCAGCGAAGATCTCCACCACTTCCTGACATTCCATTTTAGTGGAAGGGGATTCTCTTTTGATAACGTATTCACTCTTGAGATGGACTTCTGCCCTTGTAGCATATTCATGCCTCACGAGCAAGTTGAGAGCAACATCACTGCATAGCTGCTCGATCTCGTAAACGGGCATATTCACCGCTTTTTCCAGAACTTCATCAACTGCTTCGAAATTGCGGGAAAGGTTGGCCCCTTTCCTGTCAGAAGGCAGGTCAACAAAGATATCGAATGTTGATATCAGCATGACAGGGCGCTTGTCTTTTCTTTTGACAGCTACCAGTTTTTTAACATTGGTCACACCTACGCGAGTCAGGTTGATAGGTATTTTGGGCTTATTGGCCTGTATATCCGGCAATATGACAGTAGAAAGTTCCATAACATTACCTCTAAGAACAGATCACATTCATGTAAAAGTGAGATGGGTCCGTTTTTATGTGTACTTGGTAAAGGAAATGAATTCATTGCATGTAAATGTTGTGTTACAGCAGGGATAAATTAAAATATTTAAACAGCAATATAATTTAAACAGGATTATGAGTACGCCCGATAATCCAACTGGTATAAACCAGAATCGAAAGGCAACATTAAAAGAAAAATATATATACTATATGTGCAGAATAGGTTTAT
>NZ_JBFXHJ010000139.1:0-5715 GCF_050177135.1 Methanomethylovorans sp. | reverse complement strand
CAGCCGGTTCCTCTGCTGATGTGTCTCAATTCGCTGTGATCACTGATGAACAGAAGAAACGCAAGTTCACTATAGTCAGCAAAATTATGCTACCAGACCTTGCACTTATAGATCCTGAGATGACCATTACCATGAGCCCTGAACTGACCGCAGCCACGGGCATGGATGCTCTGTGCCATGCTTTTGAGGCATACGTTTCAAATGCTTCCTCTGTCATGACAGATATGTATGCTTTAGAGGCAACTAAACTATTAGCGGAAAATCTTCCAAAAGTGTACGCAGCTCCTGAAAATATCATGTTAAGAGATCAGGTAATGCTGGGAAGCATGTATGCAGGCCTGGCTTTTTCCAATGCAAGCCTGGGTCTAGTGCATGCCATGGCCCATAGCCTGGGAGGTTACCTGGACTCTCCGCATGGTGAATGCAACGCCCAGCTTCTGGAACATGTAGTTGCCTTTAATTATTCCCAGGTACCGGACAAATACAGGGCTCTTGAGACTGCTATGTCTGGAAAGAGGCCATCAAAGAATAACGGACCAGATGGTCTGATACTCAAACTGCGCAATATGAAAGACCAGCTGAGTATCAAACAGGGCTTATATAACATGGGGGTCAGAGAAGAGGACATTGAATTCCTCAGTCAGAATGCATTCCTTGACCCTTGTCTGGCCACAAACCCTCGTTCTGCCACTATAGAGGATATTGAGAGTCTTTACCATGCCGCACTCTGAAGAGGACATCAGGCTGGATAGTCTGCGAAAGAAGATCATAGGATTAGGTGAAACCTCGCACAGAAAGAGTTACTACCCTCAGCTACAGGAGCAAATATGTGAGCTGAGCCTGACTATGCGTGCGTTAAAGGAAAGTGAGACAAAGTACCGTACCCTTGTGGAGAATGTCAATATCGGTATTTTCAGGACCGAGCCATGGGAAGATGGTCATATAATTCAGGCTAACCCGGCTTTCTGGAAGATGCTGGGTATTGCTAATGAACAAGACCAGTTGAATGTATCTGCGTCAGACCTGTACCTTCATCCGGGAGAACGCCCTAAGATATTGAAAGAGCTACAAAAAGAAGGCAAAATAAAGAACCGCAAGGTTATATTTAAAACACGAGATGGAAAGGAGATCCTTTGTTCGCTCACTCTAACAGCGCATTATGATCACAATGCAAATATGGATTTTATGGACGGTGTGGCAGAGGACATAACGGAGAAAGAGCAAAGGGAGGAGGCCCTCAGACAGGCGAACACCAAATTGAATCTCCTTAGCTCCATTACCCGCCATGACATCATCAATCAGGTAATGATCCTTGAGGGATACCTGTACCTGGTGATGGAAAGAATAAATGACGCTGAGACGCTTCGACTGCTACAGAGAATGAAGGCCAGCATAACATCAATTGAGAGGCACATCGTGTTCACTAAAGATTACCAGGAGATCGGTATCAATGCTCCTCAGTGGATCAATCTCCGGGACGTCATGTTCAATGCCATGGTCCCTCTGGATAAAGCATTAATAGATCTGCATATTGAAGTTGGGGATTATTTGATCTTCACAGACCCTATGATAAGAAAAGTTTTCTATAATCTGGCCAACAATGTCATCAAGCACAGCAAGGCTACTAACCTCACCATTACCACTGTAGAGGAGGAAGGATGCTTATTGGTGGTGTTCCAGGACGACGGTATCGGCATTGCTGACAAAAAGAAGCTGTTCAAGAGAAGCAATTCTACCTCAGGATACGGCCTGTTCCTTTCAAAAGCGATACTAACGATAACTGGTATTGGGATAAGGGAAACAGGAGTCCCGGGTAAGGGAGCGAGGTTCGAACTGATCTTTTCTCCCAAGCAGTACAGGGTCCTACCTGAACTCAATGCTATGAAAGGTCCATAGTTAACAAACGATGCAAGCCTGTGACCAATACAGATAACCTAATATTTTTATGTATGACTGACCTAATGTACCATGGAGATAGTCTATGACCGATAACACAGAAATTGTCCTTGATGCATTAAAGAATGCCGGAAAGCCATTGAGACCTGGAGATATAGCCAAGATGACCGGAATGGATAGCAAAGAAGTGAGTAAGATCATCAGTTCCCTGAAAGAGGAAGGCAAGGTCATCTCCCCCAAACGCTGCTATTATTCTGCTGAATAAGCAGTTAAATACTTTTGAGATTTTCGATAAACCTCTTTTTTAATTGATCTACACAATTTTTTATCAACGCAAGGGCTCCAAAACGCTAAGGAGCAAAGGGTAATACCAAGCTTTGCGTCCTAGCGACATTGCGACTTTGCGTTAAAAATGTGTTGCAGTAAGAAATAGATAGGGATCAAAACAATAACATAGGGAGTTCTAATAGATCAAAGAGGATTTTAATAACCCTCTTTTTTTGATCGATAAATTATATACGCCCTATTAGACAATTTTCAAATAACGGGGTTTTCAGAAATCCTTTTTTGTTTTTTCTGCGCTTTACGTTTGCCTTATCAGTGTGATATTGGCTTTTCTCTGACGCGGTCCGTCAAGTTCCACGAAGAATATCCTTTGCCATGTGCCAAGTACAAGCTTTCCGTCTACGATGGGTATCGTTTCACTGGACCCCAGGAGCATAGCCCGCAGGTGAGAATCGGCATTGTTGTCTATGCGATCGTGATCATAACCTGCTCCCGGAGGCACCAGCTTGTTAAGCAGGGTGAACATATCGGAAAGCAGCCCCGGTTCATTCTCATTAATGACAATAGCAGTGGTCGTGTGAGGCGTACTTATCACGCATATGCCACTGCGTATTGAGCTTTTGTTCACGTCTTCTAGAACATTGTCTGTGATGTCTATCAGCTCGACTGCAAGGTTCGTATCGATCTTCATAAAACCACTCCACTACCAGTATTCTGCATGCATGGATATAGGCCTATGGGAATATACCATTTATTCCGATCTTAAAGGCGAAACATGTTTATTGTATTGTGATATGTACTAACATAGGGGTATACAGCGTTTACACTTGTAGAACTCTGCCGAAAGTATACCTTTATATATCACTTGTTCGTATAAATTAGAACAAATGGGGACAAGTGGGCAAGCAACTTGATTTGCTAAGAGCCTACAAAGGAGCTATTATATGGACGACAAGAAAAAGCATTCTTTCGATGAGGATTTTGATAAGAGCCCGATCATGGACATCGAACAGCTCATTCAGCACTTGCTGTCCATGTTCTCCAGAGATGCTGATGACCTTGGTGAGTCCTTTATCTATGGCTATACCATCTTCCAGAAGGTCGGCGAAAAGCCTGATATACAGGGTTTCAAAATAGCCCACTCCTCCTTTTCCGAGGACGAGGATGATGAAGAAGGGGACATCTATATCAATAATACTGAGCCGGTGGTCGAGGTCTTTGAAACCGAAGACACGGTGTACGTGACCGCAGAACTTGGAGTGGATGAAGAATATGTGGAATTCTCTCCTTCTGCAGATGCACTGGAGCTGGTAGTCATAGCACCCAACTTTGGATACTCAAAAGTATTGGAGCTGCCTGTACCAGTTGATCCCAATACCTCAGTACATACTTGCAGGAACGGTGTTTTTGAGATATCTCTCAAAAGAACTTGTTCTGAATAAGATCTGAGATCATTCTCTGCACATTTGTTGATGTGTTTTCTTTCTTTTTAACCTATTTAAGAAATTTTTAGTTAATTTTACTTATTTTATTTTTAACTGAAGTTGATCAGCTTCAACATACCCCTATATTTTTTGTAGTAGTAATTAGATATGATCCTGTTTTCTATTTACCAAAATCTTTTTCTATTATAAAGTAGGAATACGGATACATACTGTAGAATACAGTAAAATAATAATTATAATGGTGTATGGAAATGGAATCGACATTTATAGGCAAAATAATGTTGCAGATCATCCGGTCATCCGACTGGATATTGTTTACAGGCTCTTGCCAGATACAGAGGTGTTATTGAATGGCACTTGATACAGGCGATACTGCCTTTATTCTGATCTGTACTGCCATGGTCATGCTTATGACCCCCGGTGTGGGTTTGTTCTATGGCGGTATGGTAAGGAACAAGAATGTCATTTCAATGATCGCAATGTCTTTCATTGCATTTGCAGTAGTGACCATTCAATGGGTAACAGCCGGTTATTCCCTGGCCTTCGGACCAGACATCTCTGGTTTTATAGGAAGCCTTGAGCACTTTGGCCTTAATGGGGTAGGACTGGACGGAGAAGGGATACCTGACATGCTGTTCATGGTGTTCCAGCTGGTATTTGCAGGCGTCACACTTGCAATTCTCACATCCGGTGTTGCAGAGAGAATAAAGCTAAGCTCTTTCATAGTACTGGGTGTGCTGTGGACTACCCTTGTATATGATCCCCTGGCCCACTGGGCATGGGGTGGTGGCTGGGCTTCGCAGCTTGGAGCTCTGGATTTTGCAGGAGGCACTGTAGTACACATTAGTTCCGGATTCGGCGCCCTTGCTCTGGCCCTGGTGATCGGGAAGCGATCGGGGTTCGGCAAATTCAGCATGGAAGCGGAGAATATCTCACTTACCTTGATAGGTGGCGCTCTCCTGTGGTTCGGATGGTTCGCCTTCAACTCAGGCAGTGCACTTGCAGCCAACGGTCTGGCAGCGAACGCTTTTGTAGTAACTAACATTTCAGCGGCCTCCGGTGCTCTTACCTGGATGCTTGCTTCATGGGCAAAGGGTAAGCCCAGTTCCCTGGGAATGGTAAGCGGTGCCGTGGCAGGCCTGGTAGCAATAACCCCTGCATGCGGATTCGTCGGACCCATGGCAGCGATAGCAATAGGCGGGACCGCGGGCGTGCTGTGCTACAGGATGCTGCTCTTCCGTGTGAAGAAGGGTCTGGACGAAAGCCTGGACGCCTGGGCCATCCACGGCATGGGCGGTCTGTGGGGCGCGCTTGCAACAGGGATATTTGCAACTGCTTCCATCGGAGGTGTGAACGGTCTCATATACGGCAATGTGGACCAGTTCCTTATACAGGCTCTGGATGCCGGTGTTGCGATCTCATACGCCTTCGTGGTAACATACATAATTGCCCTGATAGTAGACAAGACCATGGGACTGCGGGTGACAGAAACCGAGGAATATGTGGGACTGGACATCTCACAGCATGGAGAATCCACGAAGGGATGAGGTGATATCATGAAGAAGATCAATGCGATCATACGCCCGGAGATGCTTAACGACGTTAAGGCCGCCCTGGCAGAGCAGGGATATTTCGCCATGACAGTATACGAGGTAAAGGGCAGAGGTTCTCAGAAAGGGATATGCCTCCAATACAGGGGTAAGAAAATAGAAGTGGACATGATCCCCAAGATGGAGATAGACATGGTGGTCAAGGACGAAGATGTCCGCCCCATCATAGAAATCATCCGCAGATCGGCCCGAACCGGCAAGTTCGGCGATGGACGGATCTTTGTCTCCCCGGTGGAATTGGCTGCAGCCATCAGAACGGACGATGAGACCACAGAATAACTATAAAAATAAATGGCCGGATGCTTCCGGCTACTATATTTTTTCCATCAGCTTTCTCTTGATCCCACAGATAAAATGCTTATTGGATCTCTTTTTCCAGGTACCTGAACACTTCTTCAAGGTCAGGATATATGAGATAAGCGTACTCATCAAGCGGTGTAGGCATGTTATTGACTATGATCAGCCTTCCACCATGCTTT
>NZ_JBFXHJ010000138.1:0-5782 GCF_050177135.1 Methanomethylovorans sp. | reverse complement strand
AACATCGAGAAGCTGCTTGATATCAAGATCAACAGCTGTGAGAAGTTCAGAGGGAAGCTGAAGTAACTTCGCTTAAGTCGCAAGGGCCGGGAACTTGCGGTGCAAGCCACCGGCCTTACTTCTCTCAATTTATATCTTTGTCGGTTTTGACAAAAATTATATAAGCAAATAAGTCGGTATATGGATACCGTATGCTTACAAAAGTGCATGTTTGGTGAGAAAAAGATTAATTCTCTCTAAAAAGCATGGACTTTAACATAACTAAAATTTTATGGAGGAGATTAAATGGGAAAACAAGAAATTCTTGACAAACTCAGAGACACCATAGTTAAACAGGATATCAATGGCTGTGCAGCTGCAGCAAAGGAAGCCCTTGCAGCGGGTGTTCCTGCCTTTGATGCCATCAACGATGGTCTTGCAATAGGCATGAATATCGTCGGTGAAAAGTTCGAGAAAGCTGAGATCTACTTACCTCAGATCATGATGTCAGCTAAGGCCATGAACGGTGCAATGGAGATCCTGACCCCTGAACTCCAAAAGGAGAAACCGGGCGAAGGCAAGGGTACAGCAGTCACTTTTGTGCAGGAAGGAGACATCCACGACATAGGCCACAGGTTAGTTTCCACCATGCTGGGTGCCAGCGGATTCACGATAATCGATCTAGGTGTGGATGTACCCAATGAGAAGGTTGTTGAAGAAGCAGCCAAGCTCAAGGGACAGAAGGTCATCCTCGTAGGTTCTGCACTCATGACAACCTCCATGCTTGGCCAGAAGGACGTGGTCAGGCTGCTCAAGGAAGCAGGTATCAGGGACAATGTCAAGTGCATGTTCGGTGGTGCACCTGTTACCAAGGGATGGATAAAAGAGATCGGTGCCGATGCAACCGCAGAGAACGCAGCCGAAGCAGCCCGTGTAGCCTTGGATATCATGAAATAAGGAGGTTTAGCGATGACATTCAGAAAATCATTTGATGTTTATGATTTCTATGACCGCGCAAAGAGCGGCGAGAAGATCACCCAGGACGACTGGGACCTTATGGTGCTTCCATCCAAGACCATGGAGCTTAAGCAGAAGTATGGTCTGGACTTCAAGGGTGAGTTCGTCCCCACTGACAAGGACATGATGGAGAAATTGTTCAAGGCCGGTTTCGAGTTACTTCTTGAATGCGGTATCTTCTGTACCGACACCCACAGGGTCGTCAAGTACACCGAGGACGAGATCTGGGACGCCATTAAGAATGCAGGCGAGGAATTCACTCTGGGAACTGGCAGGGATGCTGTGCGCGTCAGCAAGAGAAATGTCGGTGACAAGAAGAAACCCATCATCCAGGGTGGTCCAACTGGTTCTCCGATATCCGAGGATATGTTCGTTCCAGTACACATGAGCTATGCTCTGGAGAAGGAAGTCGATACCATTGTGGATGGTGTTATGATGTCCATCCGCGGCAAGTCACCTGTACCAGGCAGCCCATATGAAGTACTTGCAGCCAAGACCGAAACCAGGCTCATCAAGCAGGCATGTGCTATGGCAGGCCGCCCAGGCATGGGCATATAGGGACCAGAGACTTCCCTGTCCGCTCAGGGAAATATATCTGCTGACTGTGCCGGTGGCATGGCTAGCAGTGACAGCCACGAGGTCTCACAGCTCAATGAGCTCAAGATCGACCTGGACGCAATTGCTGTAATAGCACATTATCAGGCTAACAGCAACATCATCATGGACGAACAGATGCCTATATTCGGCGGTTACGCCGGCGGTGTAGAAGAGACAACGATCGTGGACATTGCAACCCACATCAATGCAATGGTGATGAGCAATGCAAGCTGGCACCTTGACGGTCCTGTCCATATCAGATGGGGTTCCACCAACACCAGGGAAACCCTCATGATCGCAGGCTGGGCATGTGCGACCATCAGTGAATTCACTAACATACTCTCTGGAAACCAGTACTATCCATGTGCAGGTCCATGCACAGAGATGTGCCTGCTGGAAGCATCTGCACAGTCCATCACAGACACTGCATCCGGCCGTGAGATCCTCTCAGGTGTCGCAGCTGCAAAGGGTGTTGCACTGGACAAGACCACAGGTATGGAAGCCAGGATGATGGGAGAGGCCGCAAGGGCTACTGCCGGAATGGAGATCCCGGAGGTCAACAAGATCCTGGACAACCTCGTCAAGATGTACGAGAAAGACTACGCTAAAGCACCTGCTGGAAAGACCTTCCAGGAATGCTACAACGTAAAGACGATCGAACCCACAGATGAATACATGAAAGTCTACGAAGGAGCAAGAAAGAAGCTCGAAGGACTGGGGCTGGTGTTCTAAGCCTCCAAAACCAAGCCAGCGAATAAATCGCTGGCTTTTTTTTTCATGGAGGTTGAACTAACATAAATAATTATTATCATATAAAACAGCGGAGGCATATTAAAATGGACACATGGACCATGATAAATGGTGCAATTTATCTCATCGATTTCTTGCTGATAGGTTGGGTGCTGCTGGATGCTGTAAAAGTGTCAAAAAGATCATAAAGGAGGATATCTCAATGGCCGAAGAAACGAGTTCAGAATCCCCCACCCTTGTAAAAACATTGAGACCTTATCACGTATGGGCTCTTGGTGTTGGAATAGTGCTTGTCGGAGAATACATGGGGTGGAACTTCACAGTTGCAAAGGGTGGTATACTTGGTTCCCTGTTTGCACTGCTTGTCGCCGGTACGATGTATGTTATGGTAGCACTGTGTGCCAGTGAGCTTGGAGCTGCTACGAAACTTGCGGGAGGACCCTATGACTGGGCGAGATTGTTCATAGGACCAGGGGCAGCTGCCATAGTTGGTCTTGCAGTATACATGGAATATATCGCCCTGGAAGCTGCAGATTCAATTGTCGTAGCATCAATAGCCCAATCGATATTTCCGGAGATACAGGTACTGCCAGTTACATTGCTTGTGATATCGATCCTTACATTTATCAACTACCGCGGAGTCGTGGCTGCACTTACTCTTAACTTTGCGCTAACCATGACCGCTTTCATAGCTATAATCGTGTTCTTCTTCTTCAATCTTCTGGGAATTGGAAGCATACCATGGAACCCCGCAGAACTGATATCAGGTGCCATGCCCAACGGGATTGTGGGAATATTCGCCGCATTGCAGTTCGGTCCCTGGTTCTATCTGGGAATAGAAGGTGCGGCAATGTGCGCAGAAGAATGTAAGCACCCCTCAAGGGCGGTTCCACTGGGACAACAGGCTGGTATGATCACTCTGCTTATTGCAGCGGGTATGACGCTGTTTCTATGTGCAGGCCTTATACCTGCATCAGTCCTCGGAGTATCTGTATATCCTTTGTACGAGGCAGCAACTTCAAGTGGTATGTATTTCCTGGTGGTGTTCCTGGCCATAGGTACACTTTTCACCTGCCTTGCCAGTGCAAACGGATGTGTGTGTGACTCTTCAAGGTCGTGGTTTGCATTGTCCAGGGATCATTTCCTGACACCCTGGTTCTCAGCCGTGCACCCGAGATATTACACACCTTACAGGGCTGTGATCTTTACAATGCCTATAGCCATCGCTTTTGCGTTCAGCGGTTTCCTTGACCAGGTCATTACCTTCTCAATTACATCAGGAATGGTTGCCTATGTGCTAATCCCATTTGCTCTTATAAGGTTCAGGAAAATGTTCCCACAACATTCGAGCAAGGTACGTCCTTTCATAGGACCCATGCAGCCATGGATAGCTTACTTTACCATATTCCTGGCAATGATAATCCTGTCGACACTCAATTGGGGATACCGTTACAACCTGATCTTTGGGTTGGTGTTCTACATAGTAGCGTACTTCTACTTCAACTGGAGGTACAAGAGCATAGAGAGCGAGCATGACTGGGAACGTGATATGGGATGGCCACAGCCGGTAATGCACAGGAGCGAATAAGGAGGGATGAAGTTGGCAAATATCGACAATAACAGATACCATAGCAAATTGCATCAGGATGCTGGTGTCATTGTATTGCTGCTGGCACTGCTGTACTTCTCTGAATTGTATATGATCTACAACATAGTATCAATAATAGGAGCTAGTGTGCCAATACCATCCGTCCTCATGGGACTGTATGTACTGTTCATAATCCTGTTGCTGGGAATAGAAACATTAGGATGTGTGGGTGTATATAGATCCATCAAGAAACACATGTTCGAATTTGAATACTATGATTAAGGAGGTATAAGATGGCAGGAGCAGTTAAAGAGGAAGGAGATAAAGGAGTGTTCATGAGGATCTTTGACATCCTCTTTATCTTCATAGTTGCTTTTACCTGTGTGGTAACACCAGTGGTCTTGCAGGGAACTGTGCTTGTAGGCTGGGGAGAAAGCGGAGCCATGAGCTTTGTATGGGATCCTGTATCCTACTTCTCATCCCTTGGAGTAATAATAGTGTTCTTTGTGGTTATACTGTACCACTCTGTGAAACACTATAAGTTCTAATGCCAGCTCTGCTGGCTTTTTATTTTATTTATTGATATAGAACTCAGGAAAATGGTGATTAAATGACGGATAAAAAAATCAATAAGCCTGTAGATCCAGCTCACCTCACAGAGCTTGAGCAGAAGCATGTGCCTGTGATAGAAGCACCGGAACTTGTCCTCACTGAACAGCCTTTCACTGTTAAGGTGACAGTTCCACATGTAATGGAACAATCTCATTACATCGAACAGATTAAGCTCTCCATGCATGGAATAAAGTTAGGGGAAGTGAATTTTTCACCATCTGATACCAGCACTACTGCGGAGTTCACTGTAACAATCCCAGAAGAAGTTGTTGCCGTGAAGGTGTTAGAACAATGTAATATCCATGGGGTCAATGTGTGTGGGGATTGTGGTACAAAATCAGTGCTTACGGATCTAATTGCAGTCGCAGGTTGCAATGTCCACGGACTCTGGGAAGGCTTCAAGCGCATAGAGGTCATGTCAAAGGTTCAGGGTACAGGCAAACCCTGTAAATGGAAATGATGAACTTTAAGTGAGAACTCAAAGTGACGAAACAGTGATGGAACTGGCTATATAAATCTTATAAATTATATAATAAGTTGCACTCCTCTCCTGGTCTTTCAAAGACCATCATATCTGTGAGGATTATATATGGCCAGTTCTTTCATTTTAACAGTGAAAAGCTTTTAAATGCACATAATTTTTAAGGAGACTGATAATGTCCAATTACACCCCTAAAGAAAGGCTTGCCCGTATTTTAACAGGGCAGAACGTAGATCGTATGGCAGCTATCTCTGTCACGCAGACCGGTACCGTAGAACAAATGGAAGCTTGTGGCTCATTCTGGCCTGCTGCCAATGAAGATGCCCAGCTCATGGCAAAGCTAGGTGAGGCTGGTCACACCGTAATAGGGTTTGAGGCCGTGCGTGTGCCCTTTGATATCACCGCTGAAGCCGAGTTCTTCGGCTGCAAGATCAAGGCAGGTACACAGGAACAACAGCCCTCTGTGGTAGGTCATGTGGTCAAGAGCGTTGATGATATCGCTAAACTGGAAGGCTACAACCTGGACCACGGCAGGATCGGTGTCGTCTGTGAAGCTATCAGGATCCTGGCAGACAAGTACGGTAAGGAACTGCCGATCATCGGCAGCATGATAGGTCCTTTCTCCCTGGCGCAGCATTTGAACGGTGACGACTGGTTCATGAACATCTTCACAGATGAGAACCTGGGCCTGAAGCTCATGGAGTTCTCCACAGCTTTCAGCATTGCATACGCCAAGAAGATGGTGGAGAACGGTGCAG
>NZ_JBFXHJ010000137.1:0-5807 GCF_050177135.1 Methanomethylovorans sp. | reverse complement strand
TATATTACAAGCAACCAGGCTATGGGTGCCCCGCTTGTGTATAAAAGCGGCATTGAAGCCATCTCCATGGCATATATAATCATCGAACCCGGAGGCACAGTTGGATGGGTAGGCGATGCAAAGCTCATTCCGAAGAACAAGCCCGAAATAGCTGTTGCCTATTCACTTGCAGGTAAATACCTGGGCATGCATTATACATATCTGGAAACTGGATCCGGTGCGGATGGTCCGGCAACCCCGGAGATGATCGCTGCTGTCAAGCATGCGCTGGGGAACAACATGCTTATAGTAGGCGGTGGCATAAGAGACGCAGAAACAGCACGTAAATGCGCACAGGCTGGTGCTGATATGATCGTTACAGGTACGGTCGTGGAAGAGACTTCCGATGTTACTGGCAAGATCCGAGAACTTGTATCTGCCATCAAAAAATAATACAATATCCATCTTTCCTTTTTTATGGCTTCTGGAACCACGTATGGAGATGATATCTTATGCTTAAGGTAGAAGGTCTTGCGAAGGACTATAATGTACTGAATGAACGGAAGAGAGTACTCGAAGGGATCAGTTTTACCGCGAATGATGGGGAAATACTGGGCATAACAGGGAAAAGCGGGAGCGGTAAGAGTACACTCCTGCGAATACTCCGGGGTGTGGAGAGTTTTGATGAAGGGGTCATCGAGCTTGAAGGAAAACAGTTCTTTCCGGATTCGGATAAAGATGATATGAAGGATCTTATACAGAACACTGCAATTCATCTGCAGCGTAATTTCGGGCTATGGAACGGACCTGCCATAGAGAACATCATCCGCAGGATCAATTCCAGACGAGAGGGCCATGAAGGATTACCTGAGAGCGATTCACCATTTTACGATGAGATATACGAAGAGTCTATGGAATACCTTAAGGTTGTAGGCCTTGAGCACAAAGCACTGCATGTGACAAGCGCTCTTAGCGGTGGAGAGAAGCAGAGACTTATCCTCGCACGCCAGCTAGCTGCAAAACCAAAACTATTACTGCTTGATGAACCCGTGACCATGACAGGGCCGGGCACAAAACAGGAAGTCCTGGACGTTATAAAGAAAGTGAAGAAGGAGCTCAACATCCCTATAATAGTAGTGTCCCATCTGCCGGAACTGCATATGTATATCACTGACCGGCTCATATACCTGGAAGATGGTCATATAATAGAGGAAGGAAAGACAGAAGCAGTACTGAAACATTTCCTCAAGGACATGCAGCCACAGGTAGAGATCACTCAGCTAGAGAAAAAGGAAACGGTTATCAAAATAAAAGATATCAACAAGCGTCTGGCACTTATAAGGGTAGGAGAAGTGCTGAACTTCAAAGGCCTGTCACTTGACATCCACAGAGGAGAGATCGTATCCTTTATAGGACAATCTGGAGCAGGGAAAACTACCCTGCTTAAGATGATCGAAGGGCTTACATCACCCACTTCCGGTGAGATACTGTACCTGCATGATGGAGAATGGCTGGATATCACACATTTCAATTCCAGAAGGATGGAACTGAGAAAAAAGATAAGCATAATGCATCAGGAGTTCACTCTTTCCCCGCATTCGACCATAGGTCAGCAGATCGGGTTCAGAATGCAGATAAAAGGGCCTGGGTCCCTGGAATACGCGCGTGAAAAAGCAAAAGAGCTGAAAGTGTCCGAAGAAGTACTGGATATACTTTATGCATTGCCTGATATGGAAGAGGAAGAGAAGGACAAGATCATGCGGCAGATGCAAATAGCACCTGAGATCTACGGTAAACTTTTCCCTAAGGTAACCTTTGAAGATGTGAAGGAACACGCAACACAAATTTTTGAAGCTCTTGACCTGCCTCTGGACATACTTTACAAAAAACCTTACCAGATAAGCGGCGGAGAACATGTAAGGGCCTACATAGCTCTTGCACTTACCACACGTCCGGAAATACTCATGCTCGATGAACCATTCGGTGACCTGGATCCGGTAACATTAAGGGATGTTACAAATGCCCTCAAAAGAATAAACAAAGAATTTGGCACCACGATCATCATTGTAAGCCATCACATGGATTTTGTGAAAGAAGTATCTCACAGAGCAGTTCTGATAGATGATGCAAAAGTGGTAAATGATGGTGATCCGCTGGAAGTATCAAACCAGCTTATAGAAATGAGCCATGCCAGTTACCTGGAAAGAACAATGGAATCCCTTATTGCCGAAAAATGATACTTCTCTAGATCACAATGCTCTTTTTATTTTTTTGTTTCCGTAAGCGATGACTACGCTCATCCATATATTGTACAAAGATATTTATTTTATCAGAATACAACTCTTAATGAGGTGAAATAGTATGAAAGATACTCTGAAAAAAGTGGGACTTTTTGGAATTGGCCTATGGGCCCTTACAGAAGATAAGATCAACGAGCTTTCAAAGGAACTTATAGAAAGTGGGGAGATGAACAAGGAAGAAGGTAAAAAGTTCGTCAAAGAGGTTCTCGAAGAACAGAAAAAACAGAAAGAAGATATTGAAAAGAAGATCAATTCAAAGGTCCAGGAAACTTTCAAGCGTGCTGAAGTCGTGAAGAAGGACGATCTGAAAGTTCTAAAAGACCAGATCCAACAACTGCAGGATAAACTTGATGAGCTGATCGGCGAGAAAAAAGCAAAGGCTAAAGAAGAAGAGACTAAAAAGGAACAGGAAGAATAGATCTTCCTTGTGTCCTCATCTTTTAGGAGTATGGGTGGGGGAATCGTGAGCAATAATAAAACACAGAGCTTTTTCCTTAATTTGCTGAAAGCTATAAATCGTCTAAGATACCGTGATCTGAACATCAGTTCGAACAATGTAACTGTGAATTGGGAACATATACCACAGTTACCCCGGGTCGGTGATACCCTTACTATTACAGGTAGCACCACCCCTGAAGCCAAGGTAAGGGTTAAGGTATCTTTTGAAAAGAAGGTTCCCGTCACAGATGGGAAGTACGAGTACAACATGGACAAAGTAGAGATACCTGATGGTCCAAATCATTTTACCATAAAGGCCCGTAAAGCCAAGGACCTCAATTTCAGCGTGAAGATGTTCATTACCTTCACAAGGACATTTGAAGCTAACAGTGATGAAGCCATTTACTCAGAAGAGAACGTGCCTTCAGGGAACTACGATATTTCGATCCACGGCCAGGCAAAGGAAGGAGAGAAAGAAGTAACCATCTACCTTGAAGCTGTGGAGGTCATAGATACGGACAATGAAGGAAAGTTCACATATAATTACAATACTGCGGCTTTGCCTCCCGGCGATTTCACTGTGCTTGTGGGAGATTCAGACAGAACTATAAGTCTTTCTGCGGCTATCTAGTACGGTATGCATTGAAAAAGAGAAAAGCTTGTCAGCCTTTAAGGCCGACCAATTATTTTTTAGAACTTTAGTCCTCGTTCTGTCATGTGTTTTATGAACTCGGTTGCCTCCATGACCGGCACACTGTCGATAGTACAGACATCCGACCACGGCAGGTTGAAAGCTGCGTATGCCTCTGAACTTTCAGCCTCATAGAGAATGAAGAATCTGCCGCCTGTAAGGTCCAGCCACTGATTGATAACATGAATACCCGCCGGTGGCCTGAGTTCCTTGAAGTGCTTCAGGATATCTGCTCTGTGTTCCGGTGCCCACATACTTATGTCCATAAATAACATTTCTATAACACTCCTTTATATTCGATAGGATGGGGCTTTTTACCCACTACTCCCAATTAGGAATTGAATCGCATAGAATATGAAACTTTCTACTATCAGAATAAAGTAACCGAGTTTTATGCAAGGAACTAAGGTAGAAAGAAACATATAAAAGCAGATATTCTAAGAATATGCAACATGAACAGATAGTTATGCTCCAACACATGATAGAAATTCATACATAATCTTTTTAGACATGACAGATATATTCCATTGGTCCCCAACTTAACCAGTGAAAAGAACCAAAGACAGGAGTAATATATGACAGACCCCAATGTCCAAAGGAAACTTATTGAGATAATGCGGATAATCAGCAAAAGCGATAAACCACTGGGAGCCCGCCTCATTGCAGATGAACTGCAGAACAGAGGATATGCCATTGGGGAAAGAGCAGTACGCTATCATCTGCGCATACTGGATGAACGGGGATTCACCAAAAAACATGGATATATTGGGCGCACGATAACAGACCTGGGACAGAAAGAGCTCAACGATGCGCTTATAAGTGACAGGCTGGACCTGGTGATCACCAGGATAGAAGAACTGGTGTACAAGACCACATACGACATCCGGGAAAAGAAAGGGAATGTCATAGTGAATGTATCCGTTATTGACAAAAGGGATTATGAAAAGGCAATGGATGTGCTGAAATATGCGATCGATGCTGGCATATCCATAAGCCCCAGGATCAGAGTGGTGGACGAGGACTCTGAAGAGGATGACATCTTCGTGCCGGACGGTAAATTTGCAATAGCCAACGTCTGCAGTATCACCTATGATGGTATCCTTTTGAAGAATGGGATTCCCTCCACTCCCCTGTATGGTGGCCTTATGCAGATGGAAGCTCGTAAGCCGGTGAGTTTTGTGGATATCATAGGCTACAGTGGGACATCGATAGATCCAATCAAAATATTCATTAACAGACGTTCCACTTCAGTGCTCGATTATATCGAAAGTGGTACTGGAAAGCTTCTGGCTAACCTGCGACATATACCGGGCTCTGCAAGGGAAAGGGCACAGGAGGTTATGGAGCTTGCAAAAGAATCCGATATCGGTGGATATCTGGCTATCGGTGAGACAGGAGAAGATGTATTCAGCGTGCCTTTGGAAAAAGGGAAAGCAGGCATACCTGTGATCGTGGGGAGCAATGCTATCGCAGCTATTGCAGAAGCAGGCATACCTGTCAAAGCATACCCTGTTTCCAGTATCATGGACTATAATATAATGAAAAGACTGGAATGAGAGATCATGCTCTCCTGTTTTTCTTAACAATGTTCATCATGGAGAAATAACCCCTGCCAAACTCCATGGAAAGGAGCTGATAAGCTTTTTTGTCAGTGAGCCCTGCGCTCTTGATGGCATTATAGCGTTCAAGGACCTTACTTGCTTCCCCTTCCGTCCAGCGTTTCCTCTGGTTATGATGCGGATTTCCCCCATTAGAAGACAGTTCTTTGAGCATATAACCACGTTCTATATTGTGCATTTGTTCCAGCTGGTAATCATACACATCACTATTCATCTCAAATCCTGTGGAATATCTGTTGAGGGACCTGGCAATCTTTGCAGTGGAAAAACTGCCCAGGAAAAGATCACAGACAAGATCGCCTTCATTGGATGAGTACAGGATCATCTTCTTTAACAGTTCTGCAGGGAGGGTGTTCTTATTCCTTAACCTGCCTTTCTTGAAATCCCTGTTGATCACCCATACATCTTCCAGGTCATTATAAAGCATAGAACTGTTATCATCATTCTTTTCAGATGTTCCAAATCTACAGAAGGTATTAAATTTCACCCGTTTTGCACCTGATTTTTTACAGTAGAGAATATGATAATGGGATGTCACGAACTTGTGCCTTGTACTCACACCGAAATTATACTTCCATATAATATGATTGATGATCTCAAAATCATTTTTTTCAAGAGCAAGCAGTATATCCAGAAGATTGCTCCATCCTGAGACCACATACATGGAACCAGTATCCTTGAGCACTCTGTGGGCCTCATGCAGCCAGTTTATGGAAAAATCACGGTATTCTTCCTGATCCACCTCAACATATCCTTCGAACACATGCTCTTCTTTCCGAT
>NZ_JBFXHJ010000136.1:0-5827 GCF_050177135.1 Methanomethylovorans sp. | reverse complement strand
TAGGAGTAATCTATATAGTTTAATAAAAGCTTATAAATGAAATCTTTTTATTGATCGATACAATGCTATTATTGTATCAACATTGAATATAGATAGATATATGGTAAATCCATCATATTTATGTATTCTGAATAAGTATATGCAAATGTACCAAAATATAGGGTGTGTTGTTATAAATTATGAGCAAAGAAAGATCCAATTGACAGGTGGTTCCACATATATTGTTTCTTTACCCATCAAATGGGTACGCGACTGCGGTCTTAACTCTGGGGACACCTTAACTCTTATTCCACAAAGTGATTGCACTCTTTTGTTATCTGCCGATTCAAAGCTGGATAAAAGGAAACAGGAATCTGTGATCGAGATATCTCAGGAGGACACACAAGAAGATAATTTCAGGATAATCGTGTCCCATTATCTCGCAGGACGTGATATTATCCGACTGGTCACAAAAAAAGGATTCCATGCAATGGATCGTAAGTTCTTCAAAGATGTTACCCGCCAGCGCCTCATTGGTATTGAGGTCATTGAGGAATCAAGAAATGAGATAGTGCTACAAAGCCTTATGAACTACCAGGAACTACCACTGGACAAAGCCTTGCAGAACATGTCCCGGCTCATCACTTCAATGCTCGAGGACGTGATGCTTGCCCTGAGGGAACATGATCTGGAACTTGCCAGAGATATAGTCAACAGGGATAATGAAGTGGACAGATTCTATCTTCTGACCGTAAGGCAATTAAAATCTGCAGTAGAAGATCCGAAACTTGCCGAGAAAATCGGAATAGAAAGACCCCGCCAGTGCCTGGGGTACAGGCTTGTTACGAAGATCATCGAGCGCATAGGGGACCATGTGGAAAGAATAGCGCGCCAGATCATTATTATGGATACCGTGGTCCCTGAAAAGGATGCCGTCTTTGCGATGGGAAACCTGGCTCAGAAGGTTTTTGCTGACTCCATAAAGGCCCTGGAAGAAAAGGACACCAAGTACTCGAACAAGGTCGTCAATTACGCGAGAAAGTTCGAGGATTACACCATTATGCGCAATGAGCAGGGAACATCACGCTGCACATCCGAGCAAATGGGCTCCATAATCGAGAGCCTCAAAAGGATTTCTGAATATAGTGCCGATATAGCTGAAATGTCCATTAACATGAGCTCAGAAAGAGACAGGGAAAAATAAGATCCACACTCGTCTCTTCTGATCAACTTTATAATCTGAGCTTTTCCATCCTTGCAACTGCTTCATTGATCCTTTCCACGGATTGTGTCAGGGCGAACCTGATATAACCTTCGCCGTATTGCCCGAAACCCACTCCTGGAGTAGCCACTATCCCGGCCTTTTCAAGCAACAGCTGTGAGAATGCCATAGAATCGTAACCCTTCGGAACCGGAGCCCACATATAGAATGTCGCCTTTGGAGGCTTAACATCGAGGCCTATACCCTGCAGGCCTTTGAGCAGCACATCCCTTCTCTTTTCATATATCCGGTTCATGTCGCTTACACACTGCTGGGAACTTGTAAGTGCGGTGATCCCTGCCATCTGTATAGCATCAAATGCACCGGAATCGATGTTGGATTTAACCTTTCCAAGCCCTTTAATGAGTTTTTCGTTACCTACTGCAAAACCCAGACGCCATCCGGTCATATTATAAGTCTTTGAAAGAGAAAAAAGTTCAATACCAACATCCATGGCACCATCCACGCTCAGGAAGCTTGGTGCCTGATATCCTTCATAGACCATTTCGGAATATGCATTGTCATGTACCACAATGAGATCGTTGTCCTTTGCGAATTCCACAACCTCTTCAAAGAAAGACCTATCAGCTGTTGCAGATGTAGGATTGTTCGGATAATTAAGGAACATCAGTTTTGCCCTTGCCAGCATATCCGCCGGTATAGCATCAAGGTCTGGCAGGAAACCGTTCTCTTCGAGAAGCGGCATTATAAAAGGTTCCCCACCTGCGAACTGCGTGCCTATCTTATATACCGGATAAGCCGGATCAGGACACAGCACCACATCACCCGGATCGATGAAAGCCAGAGGAATATGAGCAACGCCTTCCTTGGAGCCTATAAGTGTAAGTGTCTGGTTCACAGGGTCTATGTTAATATCCTTTGTTTCATGGCACCACCTGGCAGCAGCTTTCCTGAACTCTAACATACCAGTATACGATGGGTATCTGTGTGTGGAAGGATCTCTGACAGCCTGGCACATGGATTCCACTATATGCGAAGGTGTGGGCTGATCAGGATCACCTATACCAAGATCTATCACATCTACTCCTTTTGCCAACATCCTGGCTTTGGATTCATCGATCGCTGCAAAGAGGTAAGGTGGTAGAGCATTGATTCTGTCTGCGTACATCTTTTCACCTGAAGAAGGTTCCTCTGAAGGACCTGCACGTTATACTTTGCGCATGTTTAATAAATATGGCTATTGGTTATCATGCCACATGCATCTGTGGAAATCCTTTTATACAAATATTATAATTATATAAATATAATAAATGACCTTGATAAACGACACCTGCGTCTTAGGAGAATGTGCGCCGAACATTCAGGAAAACGCCACAGAAAATTCGTTTGCATTGCTGAAGATTATCAGTTTACTTAACTCCAGCCTGCCGGTACATTCTCTTATAAGTATGCTTGTAAGGTCGTTACCTGAAGCAATGCTATCTCTTCAGGTATACGGCATCACTGTAAAAATGGATGGAAAGATCTACGGATACCCGGAAAACGGCCAGTACCCATCTATATCCGTGGATGTGGCAGTACATGGAAAGATCCGTGGCTACATATCAGCATTGTACAATAAAGAGAGGCAAAATTCTGAACAATGGACACAGGCACATGAAATTCTCAATATTCTCTCCGGGTCTCTAAGCAATTTGATCGAAAAGAAAGAGCTTGAAAGAATATCTCTGGAAAGCACCCGGCGCTACAGTGCACTTTTCCATAATTGTCCAGTAGGGCTTTTCACGGACAAGAAAGGTAATATTGTTCATTGCAACCATAAACTTACACAAATACTGGACATGCCCGAAAACAAGATAATAGGGCTTCAAGTTACTGATATAATTGACAATGAAATAATCTGGAAAATGTTCTCCTCACATAAGCTGTCTCCAGAACCTGTTAAAACCGAGTACGAGGTAGATCTGAAAAAACGGCCTGTAAAACTTCGTTCCATATACCTGCCGGAACTGACACCCGAAGGTGAATTAAAGGGCGGCCTTGGAATAATAGAAGACATAACAAAGATAGAGGAAGCAGAACATGTCCAGCAGCAACAAAAGAAACTCCTGGTCAATACTTTTAACGCGATCAATGATCTGATACTGGTCCTCGACAGGGACCTAAGGATCGTGAGCAGTAACTGGAAAGGTCTTGAGGACATATCCGAAGAAGAACGGCAAAAACACCCCTATCGTAATAAGATCCTTACACCCAACTCAGATTCGTGTGAAAGTATCCATATACTTGAAGCTTTTGCTACAGGTATTCCTAAAGAGGCATTTTGGACAGATCCTGCAGATGGAAGCATCAAAGAGATGAAAGCTTATCCTATCTTCGATGAAGACGGGGAGGCAATAATGATCGTTGAACATCTGAGGGACATAACTGAAATAAAACGCTCGGAAGAAAACCTCATGAAGGCCAATCAAGAGCTGGCAAATGCATATGAGAGCCTGAAATCCCTGGACAGGCTCAAAAATGAATTCCTTTCTAATCTTCAGCACGAGATCAATACGCCCCTTACAAGTATCAAAGGCTTCAGTGAACTTGTACATGACGAAGATCTTGGGCCATTGAATACCGAACAGAAAAAAGCAATGAATAGAGTTGTTGAGAAAACAAAACAACTACAAACGGTCCTGGATTCCCTGCTGTTCGTCAGTTCTGCAACCCATGGTGCTATCAAGTATAATTTTGAAAATTTATCAATAGCCAATATGCTACATATTTCTTTGAATATAGTAAATGAGAAACTGAAACATAAAGGTCTTGAACTGGAAGAAGGTATACCCTCAGAGCTACCTGAAATTATTGGTGACATAGATTATTTGCCCCGGGTTTTTGTTCACATTCTGGATAATGCGATCAAGTTCACAAATAGTGGCGGAAAGATAACAGTATCTGTTGCGGAAGAAAAAGAATTTGTCCATTTGATCATCAATGATACAGGTATTGGTATAGCTGAGGCGAATCTGGAAAAAGTTTTCCAGATGTTTTTCCAGTTAGATGGATCATCAACCCGTAATTACGGAGGTAACGGATTGGGACTCTTTATGTGCAAGATAATAATCGAAGAGCATAAAGGTAAGATCTGGATCAATAGCAAGGAAGGTCAGGGTACTACAGTACATATACTGCTCCCCCATACATAGAGTTGAAGAAATAAAAAGTAAGGGCAGATCATTATAATTAGCTTTTTTTCCTATCGGGAAAAACTCTGTTCTTTATATTATGCTACCTTTTACCTGTAATGGCTGAAAAGATATTTAATCCATAATGAGCCACAAAATCATGTGGATAATATTTGCATAAATATTCTTGCACGCGCCTGGAAGGGGGTCTGGGCTGTTGACAGGGAGAACCGGTTCACATTTTTCAATAGAGGAATGGAGGATATTTCCGGCATGAGGTCAGATGATCTGATGGATAAGGACCTGATGCTATTACTTCCCGACCAGGAGATCATAGATGAAGTGCATTTTAGGGAACTGTTCCATAAAGCCAGGGAAAAACTGACACCAGTAAACTATTCCTTGCTGCCTATTATCACCTCCAGGGGGGAACTTATGGAACAAAGTGGTCAGTTGTTGCCTCTTTTGGATGAGAATGGTGCCTATGATGGTATGGTTGGCACTGTGGAACACTTCAGTACAAAGAAAATAGGTTCATCGGTCGAAGGAGACGGATCTTCAGAAAGGAAACTGGATGTTATCTACAGGAATAGTCCTGTTGTTGCTTTTCTCTGGAGACCGGAACCTGGATGGCCAGTGGTTTTTGTTTCCGAGAATATAACCAGGTTCGGATACCAGGCGGAAGATTTCACATCCGGTAAACTGCTCTATAGCGACATAGTGTATCCCGAAGACCTCAGTGGCCTTACTGCCGAAGTATCGGATTTCGAAAGGCACGGACAACCATACTTTATCAGAGAATATCGCATCTTAACGCACAGTGGAGAAATAAAATGGGTCACAGAAAGGTCAATGCTGGCAAGAGATGAGGTGGGAGGGCCTAGCTATTATCAGGGTATCATTATTGATATCACACATATCAAAGAGATGGATATAGCACTCAAGGAATCTGAAAACAAATACAGGCTGATATTTGAGAATTCCCCGCTTGGCATTTTCAACTTTGATAAGGATGGCACTGTTACCCATTGTAACGATAAGATATCGGAGATTCTGGGCATACCTAAAGAAAAGATAATAGGTTTCAACATGAATATTTCTTTGAGGGATGAAAAGATGAAAGCGGCCTTCAACGAAGTGCTCTTACTAAGGCCGGGACACTTTGAGGGAGAATACCAGGCTCAGGGAAATGGTAAAACAGCATTTATAAAAGTTGATTACAGTCCAAACACATCAGATGACGGTACGTTGCTGGGCGGAGTGGGCATCGTTGAGGATATAGGTGAGCGCAAGATCGCCGAAGAGAAATTGAGAGAATATGCCGATGAACTTAGCACAGCTAACAAGGAATTGCAGTCCGTGGACAGGATGAAGAACGAACTGCTCTCAAATGTGAGCCACGAGCTAAGAACGCCTCTCACTTCCATCAAAGGATACAGTGACCTCCTTATGG
>NZ_JBFXHJ010000135.1:0-5854 GCF_050177135.1 Methanomethylovorans sp. | reverse complement strand
GGAGGAAGAAGATGGATGAAAGTCCGAATGAAGACTACACTGAAGAAAGCATGGGCGAAAGCCTGAGCTTTGAAACAGCTCTTGAACAGCTGGAAGGGCTGGTGGAAAAGCTGGAAAAGGGCAACCTTACCCTCGATGAAAGCCTTGAGACCTTTGAGCAGGGCATGAGGTTCGCACGTGTGTGCAGCCAGAAACTTTCAAAGGCTGAAAGAAAGATCGAACAACTGGTCCTGGAGAACGGAGAGCTCAGGGCAAAGCCTTTCAGTGAGGGCTAATTATTACCCTTTGAGCCAATAAATCCGATTCTGCCACCATTCAATCCTCTTCAAAATATCTCTTTGCAAGCAGGAACGTACTTGATAGTATCAGTACACTTAAAAATACTGCTATAATGGCACTTTCGGCAGTGAAATCCTGCCAGGAATGTACAGAGGCCCACATGCCGCTTCTGGTGACAAAGGTCGCGAATACGACCAGAATGAAAGAGGCTACTGCAAGCAAAGGTGCAACAAAACCATATTCTCCGTGCCTGTAACGTAACTGGGCATGCAGATATGCTGTTGCAGTTATCCAGGGGATGAGAGATGACGTTTCCACAGGGTCCCAGCTCCAGAACCATGCTCCCCATCCGAGAACTTCATAGGCCCAGAAACCTCCAAGGCCAATGCCCAGTGTGAGGAACAGCCAGGATATCCTCATCCAGTTCGTGGCGATGGCTTCCCATCGTTTGTCATGTGTCAGCAAATTGCCTATTGCAGCCGCAAATGGTATCGTGAAAGCGGCATATCCAAGGAAGAGCGTGGGCGGGTGCACTGCCATCCACGGATTACGCAGCAGCGGATTCATGCCCTGTCCATAGGGCACATCATACATCTGCACGAACGGATCCCAGTTCGTGATCCCAACACTGCCATCGGAAAGCACATGATATGCTGAGAACGGGTTCTTCAATACCAGCAGTCCCAGAAACACACAGACGATGGACAGCGATATGAGGCGTGTGATCTGCATCAACGCAGTTCCAGAAAGCGTAGCAGTATGGGTACGCTCTACTATCACAAGCATTCCCATTATGGAAACAGCCCACAATAGCATCGACCCTTCCTGGCCTGCCCACAAAGCCGATAGCCTGTAATACCATTCAAGATCAGCGCTGGAATGCTCGAACACGTATGAATATGAAGCATTGACTGTGTAGAGATGGTACATCAGCAACAGCATCGAGGATCCTGCGAGCACCAAACATGCTATTTCCAGTTTGCGTGAAAGTGTACCAAGAGAGATGTTGCTCTTCCGATGTCCTATGTACCCTGAAAGCACAGCTCCTATAGCTGTCACAAGGGACAGCCAGATCAGGATCATCCCAGGATTCATTTGCGTCCTCCCCCGCTTTTTCCGGACCGCAGTTTCCTGATCTCCTGCTCCATTATTTTTTCGTATCGTTTTTCAAAGAATACCATGTCCTTTTCTCTTCCGGATGGCTGTAACATTGTGATGCTCTGGTGAGGATTTCGATGTTCCACGATAAGTAAAGCAATGATACCCAGAGCCATCATATAGATGCCTCCCCAGAGAAGGTTTATGAAAGGAACTATACGTACATACATGTCAACTTCCCCAGTCTTTTCATCAAGGGCCCTGGGGGCGATGAACAGTTCTTCAGTAAGTCCTCTGTGGATGTATGTAGTAGTGTATGTCTGTCCCCATTTGAAGTCAGTGATATATTCCACACTGCCGCTTCTGGCGTATCTGTTCTGATCATATATGTCAAAATCTATCCGGGTGATGTAGGAAGATGCCTGATGGTCCTGATAAGGTTCCCCTTCCAACCTTGATGCCATTGAAGTGATCTTGAGGCTATAGTCCTGTATATTCCCGGCTCCCATTTTACCGGTCTCATATACTGCCGAATCCTCAACTTTCATATTTGAACTCAGGACTACGCCCAGCAGGATACATAATATTCCCAGATGGATCAGATGAGCGGAAAGCCCTCTGTATCTTCCGTATCCTTTCTTATCCCTGGCTGTGAGCCATATTTTATAGGCCGTTGCTATCAAAGCCGGTATCACGAGGGCTATAGCTATATCAACAGCTGTATTTGAAAAAGGGGATATGGCCACAACAGACACTACAAGTAACAGAAACGCAGCAGTGGCCATCAGTGCACTGCGGGGTCTGAGGGAACTGACGAGTACGCATATCGTAAGTATCATGATCAGCAATACTGTAGGCAGGGCAGCCCTGGGGTTAAAGTAATCAGAACCTAGGGAAAGCTCTGTGCCGCTGAGGAGCTTGGCAAGAAGAGGCGTCAACATACCGGTCATCACTACCATTGCAAGCAGGATAAATGCTATTACAGCGGCAAAGATGGTGTTTTTAGTTGTGAAGAGGCTCTCTTTTCCCGTCATTGCTGATCTCCCATTGTGGATTTGCATGTATGCTCACCTTATATATAGAATATCGGATACGTATAGGATGTTGCATTGCAGTGGCTTTTTATTCGAGTTACATGTTCTTATGAACGCATCAAATTATATACTTCCAATGCCACACTTTCGGTATCTTAAATACGGATAATGCCTATCTCTGAGGAACATATACAAAATGTGACCGGGTTGGTAGTACGATAGAAACAGTGATCATAGCTATCTGGCTGATGTTGCCTGCTTATATTCCTAATTCAATGGCTGCGGTATTCGGGGGAGGCCGCCCCATCGATGGCGGCAGGGTCCTGAAGGATGGCAGGCGGATCTTAGGTGACGGTAAGACTTACAGAGGTCTGTTCGCCGGTATAGCATGCGGGGTGCTCCTGGGTTTGCTTCAGATGGTGCTGATCATTCCTGTATCCGAGTTATTGAATATCTCCCTGCCCCCTTTTTCAGGCAGCGGATCTCAAACTTTGGTGGTCCTTTTGTCCCTTGCTTCCGGCTCCCTTTTTGGTGATATGTTCAAAAGTTTCTTCAAGCGCAGGCTTGGAATGAAAAGAGGTGCTTCATTGCCACTTGTAGACCAGCTTGATTTTGTACTGGGTGCGTGGGTATTCACATACTTGTCCTCTCCAGGATGGTTCACAATTAACTTTACCTGGAATATTATGATCGCTGTGTTGATCATTACTCCGTTGCTCCATCTCACAACAAATATCATAGGTTACATCATAGGGGTAAAGAAAGAGCCCTGGTGATCTTTTCCATTCATTGGCATATCGCGGTGATCCGGATGAATACAGAAAATGACAAAAAATCTCTCCTCATATCCGCCCTCAAAAAATGCGGGGCTGTGAAATTTGGCGATTTTACACTTGCTTCGGGCAAGAAGAGCAAATACTATGTCGATATTAAAAAAGCAAGTACTGATCCAGCTACTCTTGCAGTGATAGCAGAACAGGCAGCTTCCCTGATACATGAAGAGAAGATCGATCTGGTAGGTGGTGTAGCTTTAGGCGGCGTCCCTCTTGCAACAGCAGTTTCTCTCAAGTCAGAGCTTCCTCTTTTGATCGTCCGTAAGGAAGAAAAGGGATATGGGACTGGTGGTCGTTTTATAGGTGATCTAAAGGAAGGATCACATGTTATCCTTATAGAAGATGTAACCACCAGTGGTGGGTCGGTAAAGGATGCCATTGCAGCTATTCGCGGGACCGGAGGCTTTGTGGATGTTGTTGTCACTGTGGTGGATCGGGAGGAGGGTGCTCAGCAGAGCCTTGCTGCACTGGGCGTGAAGCTTATTCCTCTTGTAACTGCCAGTGATCTCATCCAATGAGAGATAGAACAAGGCAGGAATAATAAGTAAATTATTTATCTGAATATGAGAAAGAGTCCGTAGTATTTATTGTCATCTATCTTTAATATGGTCCATGGGATCTATTGCTGAGTAGGTATCAACTGTGTTCAATGTGACGATCAGGTAACGATTGGATAATTTCACTTCAATATTCAAAAGAGTTTTTAATTGATGAGGTTTTATAAATGAACGTTCTAGTTGTCGGCGGCGGAGGAAGGGAACATGCAATTGCAGCAGCTATTGCTCAGAGCAGAAAAGATCCTGTCATTTTCGCTGTGATGGCGAAGAAGAATCCAGGCATTTCCCGGCTTTGTCAGGATTTCCTCCTGGAAAAGGAAACCGATGTAAAGAAGATCGTTGATTATGCAACAGCCAATAACATTGATCTTGCTTTCATCGGCCCTGAAGCTCCTCTTGCAGCCGGGCTTGCAGATGCTCTGGAAGATATCGGCATTGGGGTAGTTGGTCCCAGGAAGGCGGTCGCCCAGATCGAGTTCGATAAAGCATGGGCCCGTAACTTTATGAGAAAGCATGGGATCGAGGGTTGCCCTGTGTTCGAGGTCTTTACTGAAAAAGGGCCGATGTTCGATTTCATTGCAAAGCTGGGTAATGTGGCCATAAAGCCCGCAGGCCTTACCGGCGGCAAAGGTGTAAAGGTCATGGGTGATCAGCTCCCCTCTGTCAAAGATGCCCAGGAATATGCTGCCCAGCTTCTGGGATCAGGAAGTGTGGTGGTAGAGGAGAACCTTGTGGGTGAGGAATTCACATTACAGGCTTTCGTGGATGGAGAACACCTTGCCTTCTCTCCTACGGTACAGGACCATAAGAGAGCTTTTGAGAATGACCTGGGTCCCAATACAGGCGGGATGGGTGCTTATACTGATGCAGGAGAGATCCTGCCGTTTTTGCGCGCAGAAGATGTGGATCAGGCAAAGCGCATCATGCAGCACACGGTAAAGGGGCTTTATACAGAGACCGGTGTGAAGTACAAAGGTGTACTATATGGCCAGTTCATGGTCACAAAGAACGGTCCGCGTGTGATCGAGTTCAATGCCAGGTTCGGTGATCCGGAGGCTATGAACGTGCTACCTCTTCTGGAAACAGATATAGTGGACGTTATGTCTGCTGTGGTGGGTGGTACTCTTGACAAACTTGCAGTGAAGTTCAGTAAAAAGGCAACTGTCTGCAAGTACGCAGTGCCTGCAGGGTACCCAGATAATCCTTCAAAGGACAAGGAGGTATCTGTAGGGGACATAGGTGATGCCCTGGTATTCTATGCAAGTGTATATGAAGAGAACAATAAGATCTATACCACAGGCTCGCGTGCAATAGCGGTCGTAGGTATTGCTGATTCCATTGCCAAAGCAGAGAAAAAAGCTCAGGAAGCACTTGACAATATTATCGGAGATCTGCATTCCAGAAGGGATATAGGCACTACTTCACTTATCCAGAAGCGTATCGATCATATGAATAAAATAAGGGGTAGATCATGATCCCTATAGATAATGAACATGGGTTGATTGTATGAAGCATCTCATCTCCTTTGCAGACCTCACTCATGATGAGGTCATTGAACTGCTTGACATGGCAGAGGTTCTGAAAGAAAAGCGTGCTCGTGGGAAGCTCACAGACTTGCTGAAGAATCGAAGTCTGGCAATGCTATTCGAAAAGTCATCCACGCGCACCAGGGTTTCCTTTGAGGTCTCTATGGCTGATCTTGGAGGACAATCTATATTTCTTTCTTCAAGGGACATACAGATCGGAAGGGGAGAGTCGATAGCTGACACTGCTGTTGTTCTTTCCCGGTATGTGCACTGTATCACTGCAAGGGTTAACAAGCATAGTACTATCCTTGAGATAGCTGCTAGTTCTTCTGTACCGGTGATCAATGCTCTTTCAGATGTGGAGCATCCATGCCAGATCCTTTCTGACCTGCTTACCATCAGGGAATATAAAAGCCATTTCAACGGATTGAAGTACGTTTGGGTAGGTGATGGCAACAATGTGTGCAATTCCGCTATCCTGGGTTGTGCCATCGTGGGCATGCAGATGGTTGTGGCCTGCCCGCCCG
>NZ_JBFXHJ010000134.1:0-5896 GCF_050177135.1 Methanomethylovorans sp. | reverse complement strand
TTCCATGTCCTTTTGCATGTTCTCGCTCAGGGACATGATACCTACAACAGCACCTACACCTATGACTATCCCTATAATAGTGAGCCAGCTGCGTACCTTGCTATGCAGCAGGATGGTAAGGGCCATTTTGAGATAGCTGCTGTTTCTCATAGTTAGTTACCTTCTTTCATCTTCCTGTGATGCACAATTGATCCAAGTTTCCGGATAACAGCAGGGTTCTCACCGTGCTTTCTTCTGTAATACACAACATATCCTGATGCAAGAGCAGCTAATAACAGAATATATACATATTTTGAACTGGATGAACCCTGGCCTTGCCCTCCCGGACCCATTGATGTACCAGCTGTTGCCGTGCTGCTCTGCGAGATCTGCACAGATTTTTCTACGGTGTTCCTCTGACCTGCTGAATCCGTGTATTCTATCAAAACTTGGAGATCATTGCTGGTACTTGCATTTGCGGATGATGCCGAAGCTACAGCCGCATTGCCGCCTGGTCCGGCACCACCAGTGCCTGGCATGCCTCCTGCCCCCAGTTGTGAAACAGTGAACGAAGCAATCGTATAGTCACCTTTTTCCAGGTTACCGACTATTGTAGAGGAACTGCCTGACACACTATAACCTTCCTGTTCCGGAATGGAAACCTTTACTGAATATGCTTCATTGTTACCCACATTAGCTATTGAGAACGACATTTCTCCATCGGAATTATCTGAGAACGCAACATCGAAGTCTGTCCCGCCCCCTACAAACAGACCTGCTGTTGTGGAAATTGTGCTAACGTTGGAATCATAGTCCTCTACCTCAAGAGTAATATCCAGCTTGTAAAGACCGGGATCAGCATTCACGTCAGCCATTACTATATAACTGACAGTTACAGATTCATTGGGAGCCAGATAACTTATGTACTTGGTATTATCCGAATAGACCGGCAAGATCGTACCAGTGGAGTCTACCCAGGAGATCTCCATGTTCTTAAGAGGAGAACTGCCAGTATTTGTGACCACGAGATCGAGCTGTTCCTCAGTGGCGAAATCTATACTGGCCTTGCTGATCGTTACGATCTGAGCGTATTCCTTGCCCCTTACTTCAATATCCAGCGTAGTGGTTTTAGTAGTACCTGTTGAATCCGTTGTAACGATGTCCAGCTCATATGTACCTGCAGGAGCGTCACTGGCGACCTTTAGTTTCAATTTCACTGTTGCAGCATCGTCATCATCCTGTCTGGCATTAAGATAGGATATGGTCCTGCTCAAGGATTCACCATCCACTTTAGAGAAGGGATATTCGGGTTGGGCAGTTATGACTATGTTCTTAAGGTCTTCATTCCCATAGTTCTGCACACTGAGAGTAAGTTCAACGCTCTCGCCCGGTCTTGCAGGGTTTGGGGTCTGACTCATAACATCAACGCTGAGCCCGGCAGAGTCCACGTAGGTTGCTGCGGAAGCATGCGCTATGGGAGATAATATCAAGAGTATGAACAGTAACATTTTTTTCATGATAAACACCTTTAATTATTTTGGATTTTTTCTATGGATTCCACCATTCCGTCCTTTATGTGAACTACCCTTTCAGCATATCTGACAAGGGCCACATCATGTGTCACAATGATTATCGTTTTGCCTTCCTTCTTGTGCAGCCCATAAAGGAAATCAAGTATATACGTCCCTGTTTTGCTGTCAAGGTTACCTGTGGGTTCATCAGCCAGTATAATATCCGGGTCTACGGCCAGTGACCTGGCAATAGCGACTCTCTGCCTCTGACCACCTGATAACTGGGATGGCAGATTACGGGCTTTCTGAGACAGTCCTACCATGTCCAATAGCTCAGCAGCCTTCTTTTTTGCAGCAGAGGGATCTGCGTTTTGAAACTCCAGAGGAAGCATAACGTTCTCAAGAGTGTTCAGTGTGGGAATAAGATTGAACTGCTGGAAAATGAAGCCTATCATCTTTCCTCTGATGGTAGCTAGTTCGGATTCTGAAAGATGTGAAATGTCTTTCCCATTGAGAAGAACAGTACCTTTGCTTGGAAGGTCCAGGCAGCCAAGCAGGTTCATCATGGTACTTTTTCCGCTACCGCTGGGACCCAGTATGACCACGAACTCTCCTTTGGAGATGTGCATGTCAACACCCTTCAAAGCAGCAAATTCCACTTCCCCCATCTGGTAGATCTTCCATACATCCTCCAGTTTCAGGAGAAAAGATGGATCAGAACTTTTGGCAGAGCCTTCGGCAAGGTTATCAGACATCAGTTTGTCTCCTTATTTTTCATTAAGGTATGAAGAAGACGAAGATGAAACCTGTTCAGTGTTATTTGAAAGTGTTTTCATCAGATTCCACATTAATAGATCGAACTGCCTCCTGTCAAGGACAGTGTAATTCTTGAAACCGTACTTTTTACTCATGTAATTCCTCCAGTAATGCGTATATAGTGATTTTTTCTTTGGCCTCCTTTGAGGAGGCATCCACAGGAGAATGGGATGCCTCCTTTCACCTCCTTTGTGTGATCACACAGGAGATGGGGGATGGCTGTGTTGGGTGGTACGCTTGCCAGCATGTTCCTGGCAGCAAACCCCCCTTTTGGTATTTTATAATAAAAACATACTTAGAGCTTAAAGAGAAAATAGGAAATAGTTTTCAAATCCAAGCTTTAATATAGAAATTAAAAGAGAAAAAACCTTTAAAAAGAAGTTTGATACTATTTTGAATCATAATAAAGGGTTATTCTGGCAAAAGCAGGATAGAAACCAGTTCTTAAGATCGCTGATCCTGTTCAACAAGAAGGATAACATTCCCTCTACCTCTTTTGAACTTCTGGATCATGCCTCTTTTTTCAAGATCAAATAGCATGAGGCTCACTTTGCCTTCTGAATATTTGAGCTTGCTCCTGAGGTCCTTTTGGGTCATACGTCCACCCTGAGCACGAATGATATCCAGTATCTCCTGCAGATCAGCAGGTATTGGCCCCTTGGGGATGACATCTAAAGTATTTGACCCCATATTATCTGGCTCTGCGACGATCAGTTCTGTAGGATCTGTTTCCTCTGACTCCGTTTCCTCGAACTCTTGTGACCCGGTTTTAATGCTTTCAGGAGAAACTGTGAACTGTACCGGTTTAGGTATAAGAATTACTTTTTCCTCGGCCTTTTCTTGCTTTACTGCCTGATGCCTTTCTGCAGAAAGAGTGGTCTTTTTGCCTGTTGAGTGTCTTAACAAAAAGAACAGAACCAAGAGTATTAGAATAGTTATAAGAATAGTATCAACGGAAATAAAATTGCTCTGAACAGCGGTCGCATTCTGGAAGCTTATAGACTGATTTGAAGAAGAAGAAGAAGAAGAACCATTAATAGAAGATTTACTTTGAGAATAATCCGGAAAAAGTAACAGGTCGAGCACATAGCTGCCCTCGTCTGTAATATTCACAAAATCCTCGGCATAATAAATAAGGCTGCTATCCTCATAATAACTTGCACTTATCTTATAATTCCCCTCGGGCAGGTTAAAGGAATAAGTACCATATTTACCCACCATTGACTGCACAGGAGTGGAGTTTACATTTACAATTACATTTTCCAGAGGTTGGAATGTATTCCATTCATACACCACACCATGAATGGTAGCGCTTGCGCCTGCAGTCATTAAAAATGTAATGACTAACAAGATGGCAAATATGATCCTACGGGAAAATGCCTTCATTTGATATCAGTATAGATAGAGGGGCTATTAATAGTTCTTCTTACAGTGGGTGCTTCCCAATGCATATCATCCGAACTGCCATCCGGACATGTTATTATGTAAGTACCGTTACCGAAAAAATCAATTGTACCATTCCCTTTAACAACAATTGATATTTCACTTGCTTCTACTATGAAAGTCGATCTTTGCGCCGAGATGTCCACTGTAGCATCAATTATCTTGTAATAAGATAATCGGTCCTCAGGTTTTTCTGACTTTTTAAACTCATATTTGCCTGCTATTGTGATAGGCAATTCCGGGTTATCGAGAATACCCACTACATAAAAAACACCATTTCTAATGGAAATGTTAGCATTCAGATCACCCACTAGCAACACTCTTCCTGTACCGGTTGCAGAAAGTGTGCAACCCTCACCTAATTTAACATGTCCTGGAAGCAGCTTTTTCATTTCGTTGAAGATATCCAGGAGTATGGAATTAGATTTTTTCAGGTTCTCCCTGGATAGTTGCATATATAGTTCTGTTTCAATTGCCGCACATTCCGGGTCCGTACAGCCCTCATGATCCTGATCTGCGAGTTGGCGGTATGTTTTCGCACTGGATATCAAAGTTTTATATTCTTCAAGAAGAGACTTAAGCCTTTGAACATCTTTACCTTCTTCCTCAAAACTCAGTATCCTGGAATCTAACTCTTGTGCTATCAAATCTGCTTCAGAGATAATATTGTTGAATTCCTCTCTTTCATCCCTGAAAACTGGACGAATGTCAGGACGCTCAGGCTTAATATGATCAGGAGAAGAAAGGACACTTAGAGATGCCGGAACAAGACTGTAATCCGGTTTATAGTCCTGACCTCTGTTCAAAGTGGAGGGCTTATCTGCACATCCACCTGCGATCGTAACCAAGATGATTGCAAATATAAGCACTATAGCCTTGTGATTCATGTGATCCATATACCTATACTTTTTTTCCCTGGCTATTTCCTGTTCCATTTTGACCTTGCGAACTAGCCAATATATCAGGTTAATAAAGACATTGAACTACAATATAAATATGCTTGAGAGATTTTTATGTAGCTGTAATAATACAAAACAGATATACTATTATTTATACTTTTTTTGAACTGATGAAGCTTTATAGCACATATTTCAGAGTATAAATGAGATATATAGAGCCTAATTGCTGATTAGAGCAGAAAAATGTATTATTGAAACTTTTCAACTCATGAATATTTACTATAAGTGCTAAAAAGCAATAAAATTGCTCCGTTATTGAGAATATGTAACCCTATGTGTGTATAAGTAATCAATGATTTTTATTACACAGTTAAAATAGAATTTTCCAAAGAGAGAGAAATAAAGGAATCTGTAACGATAAAAACTCGAATAAATCTTTCTTTTAAAAATTAAAGCTCTATTGATCCTTTAAGAGCTAAGTATACTTATATCATTCGTAGAGAATTCAGTAATTGTGCCAGAACTAAACTGTTTGGACACAAAAGATCTGGAGGAGATCAGTACGCAAAGAAAAATGACAAGATCTATAGCAGCCTTTTCGGTAGCTTTGATGGTTCTATGTTTAGTACCATCCACATTCGCTGCACAGGACAATGGCCATAAACACGATATGTATGGAACGATGCATGAAAAAAGGAATAGTGCAGAGCCACTAAGCTTCTCCCTTGATAATGCAACTTTCGAGATCCAGCAGGAGAGAATGCTGGAACATGTGAATGACACGATCTCAATGATCGGATCGGACATAGAGAACATCGAGGAACTGGAAAACGAGAATATTACAAAAGAGACGCTGACAACTGCACTCACAAAGCTAGAGGAAACAAAGACACTCATCACTGATGCAGAAGATGAAGGCGACCTGAAGGAAGCAAAGGAACTGATCCGATCAGCAATGGTTACAATTGGAATCACACCTGAAAACGGTCATGGATTGAGACAAAAACCCATGGATGAACAGGAAATATCCCAGGAAAATGAATCATTTGAAACACATCAGGAAAGAATGTTGGAGCAAATAAATGATACGATCTCATTTATGGAATTTTCAATGATAGGGTCAGAAGAGTTGCAAGACAGGAACATCACAGCAGAAATGCTGGAAAACGCAACAGCACAGCTGAAAGAAGCAAAAACGATCGTTGAGAACGCAGAAGATAAAGAAGATCTGAAGGAAGCAAAGGAGCA
>NZ_JBFXHJ010000133.1:0-5966 GCF_050177135.1 Methanomethylovorans sp. | reverse complement strand
TGTTTTGTTTCCTGTGCCTATTACTATTCTGTTTAGCATGTTGGCATGGTAATAAAGCACCGACATCCGGATGCGGGCCTTAAGGTTCCCTTTTGCATGGGGAGTAGCCTTATCCCCATCCGGAATATTCTCAAGGTAAGCTGTGAGCATCCCTGAGATATCTATGGCCCTGAAATCTATGTCCAGCCTGTGTGCCACTTCGGTCGCATCAAGCACATCCTCAGCGGGTGTAAGATTGAGTTCCGGAAGGTGTATGCCCAGTACTTTATCCTTTCCCAGGGCTTCAGCAGATAAATATGCTGCAAGTGCGGAATCGACACCTCCGCTGATACCAAGGACAGCCCCCTCAGCATTTGCTTCTCTTACTTTTTCTCTGATAAAACCAACGATTACTTCCCTTGCTTTCTCTGTGTCCATGTTCCTGTCCTCTGTAGTGGCCTGAAATATGATCGTCTATTAAAACGATCCTTTACTTTGTTTCTGTTCTTATTGCTGCATCCTAGTTAAAATAAAGTTTCCCGCTCAAAGGTTTAATCTATCTGGAAGTTCTAATGCAGCTGCATGCCTCTTTATATAGCCGACTCTGCTGTCTTCATAATGGGAAAACCAGTTGATGCTACTTATACCATTACTGTTCCTTCAGTGGTGGATGAGCTCAAAAGCAGTGAGTCAAGGCTTCGCTTTGACCTTGCCAGGGAACAGGGTCTGGGAGTGGAATTGCCCTCGCAGGAGGCGCTTGACAGGGTTGCAGAGGTTTCCGGTGTATCAAAGGACCATGAGGAGCTGTCCCTTACTGACATTGAAGTGCTTGCCAAGGCTTATGATCTTAAGGAAGAGGCGGTGCTCCTTACGGACGATTACGCAGTACAGAACGTTGCCAGTATGCTGGGCATAAAAGTAGAGCCTGTTGTCCAGAAGAAGATAAAGGACGTGCTTATATGGCAGAAGGTCTGCATTGGATGTAAGAGGAAGTTCGATTCGGGGGATATATGTCCCGTATGTGGCTCTCCTATGAGAAAAGGACGCAAAAGAAAATTATAACAATACTTGTATATGTGGTAATGACATCTTTATAGAATACATTTTAGAATACCCGTTAAAGATCACAGGCAGGGATCATATGAAGAATATAGAGAATCTGATTCAGAAGGCAGTGGAGTTACAGTCCAACGGGCTTACCTCAAGGCAAATAGCAGATGAGCTTAACGTTTCCAGGGATACTGTGACCTGGCTTCTCACACGCGCAAAGAAAGATGTAAGTACACCTGCACCCAAGGACATTTCTGTGAACTGGGCCAACATAGGCAAGAACGCTTACAGGCTGCGTAACATTTCAAAAGTGCTCTGTGATATGGTATTGGAGTCTGTGGAGCAGACAGAAGATGATGTTGATCTCATTGTGGGTATCGGGCTTAGCGGTGTACCCTTAGCGAGCCTTATGGCAGAAGAGCTGGGTACAGACCTTGCAATATTCCACGCACATTACGATCCTGCTGATGACAGGAGCCTGAAAGGCGATTTCAGCGGGAACTTCAGTACTGTAAGGGGTAAGAAATGTGTTATTGTGGATGATGTGATCACCAGTGGTTCCACCATGACGGGAGTGGTCAAACGCATCCATGAAGAAGGTGGTAAACCTGTTGCAATAACTGTTCTGGTGGATAAGAAAGGCGCTGAGGTCATTTCAGATGTGCCTGTACGGCCATTAGTGCGCATAGTCCGCGTGGACTGATGGGTAAGTAAATACTATTAAAAATGAATGCAGTTGGAAGGGTTCTTATTCCACTTCCACTGCTCCTATCTTTTCTGCAAGCTTTGCCAGTACCTGGGTACGCATCCCTTCTACGAACTTGATGCTGCCAACCACCAGGTGTCCTCCTCCGTTGACCCCACCACCTTCGATCTCATCATGCAGTTCTCTGACCATTTTTGGGATGTTCATCTTGACGTACTTGGACCTGATCACAGCAAAGTCAGGGCCATATCCCAGAGTAACAACCGGCTGACCTTCGTATTTCCGGCAAAGTCTGTCATGCACCTCACCGGATGTTTTTCCGGGTGGTGGGAAAGTGAATTTGTGGGCATGGTTCTCAACGTCCAGGACGTTCAGTATGGCTCCGTTGGGAAGCTTCTGTGCTTTTACATGTGCCATGCACGCTTCAAGCTGCTCGTTGATCATGCCGTTGGCCTGCTCACAGAACAGGCTGACAAGATTATGATGCCTATTGTGGTCTCCCATGTCCAGTATATCATCAATTATTCCCTTCCCACTGCTGAATTTTAACCAGTAGGCTGCATAGTCAAGCGCAAGCGCCATATCCTTAAGGTCCTGCAATGAGTACCTATCAGACACCAGTTTTATGTAATCTCTTGCCTCATCCGAATCAGCACGGTCACCTACACCTGCAACCGCAGGCAGGTGCAGGATCTCTTTTTCAATGTCCGGATTTATCATACGGGCAACTTCAGTACAGAGCATGCCTGCTGTGATACTGTAATCTCCCCCCACATGCGCCGGATTGACATGAGCTTTGAGGAACTGGTCAACCTCCTTATCAGGGTGATGATGGTCAACGACAACCATCTCAATATCGTATACCTGGGCTATTCTGAAAGAAGGCAGGTCTTCCAGGGTAGAACCATTGTCCACGCTCACGACCAGGGGCATTTTCTGCCCATGCCTGACGGTATCTTCCAGAGCAAAGGAAACATCCCGGGTAACGTCTGTCAGTTCATAGAAAGGAGCCTTTGAGGGAGCCCTTTTGTAGAAATAGTATTCTCCATCAGCACCGTTAACTTCTTTGATGAGTGGAAGTATTGCCCTTTCAATGGCAACCGCCGCCGTCATACCGTCCGCATCGGCATGATGCCTCAGGAGGATGGGCTTGGACTTGATGACAGCTTTACTTATCTCCTTTGCGACCTGTTTCATGGCTGGTCTGAGCTTCTCCAGCACATCGCTCTTGACCAGGAACTTGATCTCATGGGGTTCAGCCCTGCTGTCGATAGCAGCTTCTATACGGGTCCTTATTACTTTTTCCTTGTCCCCTGTCATCCGTTTCATGCTGCGGACCTCAAGCTGGACGTTCTCTCCGCGAAGCTGTATCTCACCGGTAACAGATACTATCATGTCGGCATCTATGTGCGGATATGCTCTTTCTCCAGCACTTTCAAAGGCTGCGGCAGATATCTGGCCGGTCTCATCATCAATAGTAAATATGGTCGGACCTGCCGTTTGCTTTACTTGTATCACCTCTCCATGGACCCTGACGGTCTTGCCCACGTTTTCGGAGAGTTTGGAGGAGTTAAGCTCAGGAAGTTCTTTTTCAAGCTCCACTGTCTGGTAGGTGTTGATGTTCCTGGGAAGGAGGTCTAATTTGTTATTGTTCCTGATCTCCTTGACGCTAACAACAAGGCTGTCTCCGATCATTGGCGTTTCCTTTATGTTGCTCGAATGGATAAGTCCCCTCATTTTTGAGTTGATATCAACGAAGGTCCCAAAGGTAACATTGCTGTTGACAACGCAATGGTATAGTTTTCCGATCTCGATCTCATCAATGGTACAGGAGTCATCAAGCTTGTACACTATCTGCTTCTTACTGCAGCTTTCACATACCTCTTCTCCATCCATAAGCTTATCTATGGCTGTTCCACATGTTCTACAAGAGTACATAACGCCTTTTCCTTTGCATTTGCTGCAAGCATCTTTTTCTTCAATTTCTCCGGTCCCTCCGCATTTTGGGCATGCTGAACCACTGCTGAGGAAATTTGTAACATCTTTCTCGGAGAGTTTCATAAGATCTATTGATTTGGATTTCCCGCCGCCTTTGCATTCCGGGCATTTCTTCGAGGAGGTGACAATGTATCCCTTTCCCTCGCACTCTGGACATCTTTCGCTCATTTTATCATGCTTTAAATGGAATATGTGGGATTTATGTCTTTGGTCTCGAATGTATAGAGTATGTTCAAAAATCAGTATCAAGCCACACTCAGTATAATTTCTGTTAGTTTGCAATTTCACACAACAAAATCAATCAGGTTAATAAAGCATAAAATCATCTTATTGTTTGCTGGGTCTGAAATCCAAAAACGGTTTGCTTTCATGCTTTCGTGTACATCCCCTCAAACAAGTGTTCGGACCCAAGCTCCTTTCTTTGCTTTCACAAAGCATCACCATTAACTTTTTAATATGTGGTGACCCTTTACTTATAAACGAACATTATAAAGCAAGCAACTATTCCAATGCTTGAAAAGGAGGCACTATGGCTTTATTTGATATCCTTTTTCCGGTATTAATCCTCGTAATTTTCATCTTGTCAAAAGCTATCAAAATAGTAAATGAATATGAACGTGTTGTTATCTTTCGTTTAGGCAGGCTAAGCGGTATTAAAGGCCCAGGTCTGTTCCTTATAATACCTATCATCGATACGGTAGTAAAGATCGATCTGCGTGTGGTTACCATCGATGTGCCCAAGCAGAACGTGATAACCAAGGACAATGTGACCGTGGATGTGGATGCAGTGGTCTACTATAAGGTCGTGGAGCCTTCTTCTGCCGTCAATGAGGTAGAAAATTACAAGTATGCTACTTCCACTTTGTCCCAGACCACATTGCGTGATGTGATAGGTGAGATCGAACTGGATGAACTGCTTTCCAACAGGGAAGAAATAAATAAGAAAATTCAGGAAATGCTTGATGTGTCCACCGATCCATGGGGTATCAAGGTCACAGGCGTTACTCTCAGAGACGTTAAGATAGATGCGACTATGTTGCGTGCCATTGCAAAGCAGGCTGAAGCAGAACGTGAGAAACGTGCACGTATCATCCTTGCAGAAGGTGAGTACATAGCTGCAGAGAAGATGCAACAAGCTGCACAATTATACCAGAATATGCCCGCGGGACTTAAACTGCGTGAATTGCAGACCATAGCCGAGGTTGCAAGAGAGAAGAACCTTATCGTGATCTCCAGTTCTATGGAAATTGGCGGGATGGCGGCTATGTCGAAGGCATTTAGTGACAAGAACAAGGATTAATGGAAAGGTCAGGATGAAACCAAGGCTGGGGATCTTTTTTTTATTTTTTTTATTTTTGTTGTGCTGTACACCACAGGTCACTGCTGCAGAAAAGGTGCTGGTGATGGATATTGGTGGCACCATAACTCCGGCATCAGATGATATTCTGGCAGATGCCATAGCTTTCGCTGAAGAGGGAGATTATCAGGCCCTGGTCATTACACTGAACACACCGGGTGGAGTGGTGGATGCAACCCTTAACATGATGGAACAAATAACTGTCACGGATGTGCCTGTAATAGGCTATGTCTATCCGGAAGGCACCAAGGCCTGGTCGGCAGGCACTCTTCTGCTCATAAGCACGGATGTAGCGGCTATGGCTCCTTTCACTGTCATAGGCTCAGCCCAGCCGGTGACGGTAACAACTTCAGGTTCTGAACCTGTGAACGACTCTAAGATCGTGAATGCTCTGGTAGCTACGGCACAGGAAAATGCCCGCAAGCACGGGCGCAATGATACTGCTGCAGGCCAATTCATTACCGAGAACCTTAATTTAAATCCCGAGAAGGCTCTGGAATACGGAGTAATAGAGTACATTGCGTCAGATCTCAATGACCTGCTGGAGCAGGTGGACGGACGTGAGGTCAAAGGTCGGGAACTTAAGACCAGCGGGGCAGAAATAGTGTTCTATGAGCCACCCCTGAGGCTTTCTTTCATGAACATTATTTCTGATCCTATCATATCTTCCTTATTGTTACTGCTGGGAGTATATGCTATCATATTGGGCTTGTCGAATCCGGGCTTTGGAGCCGAGCTCTTTGGTATAGTGGCAATTGCCCTGGGACTCATAGGCACGGGATTCGATGTTAATATTGCATCGATATTCCTTATACTGGTAGGTGTGGCGTTAGTAGTAATAGAGTTTCAGTCGCCGGGTTTCGGGGTTGTTGGGAT
>NZ_JBFXHJ010000132.1:0-6050 GCF_050177135.1 Methanomethylovorans sp. | reverse complement strand
CCCAGTTCATACTGTATGGTTGCATAATCCACAGTGGAGTTCACGATCAGATGCGGATCTGCCACCCATGTGCCATCCCACTCATTAATGGAGTTCTGGACAATGCTTATATTCATTTCCTGGTCAGCTGCATAGATCTGTGCTGCTTCCTCTGGATGCTCATTGTTGTACTCTGTAGCATCCACATGTGTTGCAACAATTGTAGCAACTACTTCAGGGTGGTTCCTGATGATGTCGCCTCTTACCACGACCACACAGCATGCGTGGTTAGGCATGATCTCCCCTGACTGAACCACTGTACGTCCATAGCCCTTTTCCTTTATTTCAGTTGGTGAAGGGTGTGGAAGGAAAACAGCATCAACCTGGCCAGCAGAAATAGCTGTGACAGCGTCTGCAGGTGTCATAGGCAGAATGGTTGCATCTTTATCAGGGTCAATATTATTCGTTTTCAGCCAGTTTCTAAGCAATGTGTCCTGGATAGTTCCTGGTGGGAATGTAGCTATCTTCATTCCTTTGAGATCTTCAGGTTTTTCATAAGGAACACCTGTGCGTACTACGAGATCTGAACCCTGTACCTGGACAGCAGCTACGATCTTGGCATCAAGCCCTCCGCTTAGAGCGGATATGAATGGTGCTGCTCCCACATATGCCACATCGAGATCCCCAGCAAGCATGGATGTCATTTCCGGTGCTCCACTTGGGAAGAGATTATCTGTTGTTTTCACTATACCCAAAGGTGCCAGGTTATTGTCCCACCAACCTTTCTCCTTTGCGGTAAGATATGCTATCTGATGCGTACTGGGCTGGTATCCAAAGTGTATCTCTGTGAGAGATTCTGTTAGATCTCCTGTAAGGTTTCCCTCTTGTTCAGGTTCAGTACAACCTGAAATAAACGCAATGGCCATCACAGCAGTAATAACAAAGATGGCTCCCAGAATTCTGTTAATATTTTTGCTGTTCATATCGATACCTCTTTTTCTCAATAATGGAACCGTTATTCTGAGCTATATTTAATGTTTCCTGTGAGGTATAAAGCAATTTTCCTGAAAGTATAAATATAAGCTTGCCCCTTACCGCTTAAGGACACTATATTTGAGGTATGGAGGAAACATGGAATCATCTGATAGGATAATGAATGCTATAATCGATTCTTACGACGAGTTCCAGAGAACATTTTCTATAATATTGAAAGAAGACATTGGTATGACTGCAGTGGAATTTGCGCAGGAGGCTAGCATACCCGCGAGCACTTTGTACAAGATCATGTCAGGCAAAAGAGAGCCTAACATGAAAACATTGAGACAGATAATTAAAACTATAAAAAGACTGCAGAATGCTGAAAAGGGAGATTTTATAGCTGTCATTGCTGCAAGGCCGGTGCTTGACAATATAAGGGAGACAAAGAAAAAGATAGGAGGAAACCTCTGTACTATAAGGGAATATTCTGCCACTTCCATAGAAGAAGCCATCATTGCAGCAGTTAAAGCAGAGCGTGGAGGCGCATGTGCCCTGGTATGCGCACCTATTGTAAGTTCTACTGTAGAAAAAATACTAAGGATCCCCGTGGCTACGATCATGCCAAGGAACAGTTTGATGGAAGCAATAGAAAGAGTGTCAAAAAAAATAAGTTAATTGAATTTATCGGATAGAACCGATAAATTCATTTATTTTTTCCTTTGCCATTTCCACTGTCCAGCCGCCAGCAGTGAACAGATAGCCAACCCCTGCCGCAGCCAGCAGGATGATACCTCCGAGAACATACCAGACAGTACCAGATTTCTCCAGTACTTCATAAGTAACGCTCAGTTGCTGAACTGAAACTATATATGTGCCTGGCTCTTCTTCCACATGGACAAATTCCAATGTAGTGGAATTTCCATTGTTAAGTGCCACTTCCTGAGAACCTACCACAGTACCATTGATCTTCAATTCAACAGTATAGTTACCAGGTGCTGTTCCAGTGTTTGCTACATTTACAGAGATAGTTGCTTCATCTCCAGCCCTTACCTCAAGTGGCGAGATCTGCAGGTTAGTAAAGGTGAACTTAGCAGCAAGTTCCTTTACCTCAAAGTTAAGTTCCGTATCCAGTAACCCGGACTTGGAAGCTGTCACCTTGTGCATGCCCACTTCTGTAACAGTATAGGTAACATTTCCATCTTTTGAAGTGTTGCCTATGAACTTACCATCAAAAGTGACCTCCGCACCCTCGATAGCTTCTCCTCCTATGGCCTTAAGTACACGGAATTTAGCATTAGTTCCCTCATAAACTTCTTCAGGAGCGATATCTATGGTCATCTTCCTTGATTCGTCCTGAGCGGATATTACCTCAAGCTTGGAACTTGCAGAAACATATCCTTCCTTTTCTGCGTTTATGGTGAAGTTACCGGTCTTGTCCGGCGTATACCTGAGTGTTCCTTCTTCAGAGGTGGAACCAATGGTCTTACTATCGATCTTTAATGTTGCATTGCTTACTGCCATGCCTCTGGAGGTGACCGTTATTGTCATTGCGGTACCTTCAGTGACCACTTCACTATTATCGATCTCAAGTGCTTCAGATGCGGATGTTTGCACCTCCACGAAGGGATAGAACCTGACCGTGCTATCATCAGCTACCTTGAAGTTGATATCACCCATCACAGTGATCTCTTTATCCTTTGAAAGAGAAATGGAATCCTCATTCTTCATGGTAATGCCGTCTTCCGAGATACTGGTCACTTCCATCTCATCAAAAGTTTCACCACTTTCTACGGATATGTACTCATCAGATATCTGGAAGATACCGTCTACGAACACAGCACTGCTTTCAGTCCCCTGGAAAACATCCTGGAAGTGAACGGCTATAACAGGTACATCATCAACGTCTCCTACATCCATTTCGTATACGTAGGTCCCGTCTGAGGCAATGATGTCGTCGTCGACTTCATCGCCATCCTTTGTAAGGCTGACATACACAGTGTCACCATTTACATCAACTTCAACAATGCTCAGAGCATAACCCTCTTCCAGTACTAACGATGTGCCTGAGATAAGAGATGTCTTATCACTTTCGTCCAGAAGCACCTCGGACAACTGACCCTGGGAAACAAGGCTTAGCTCATCTGTAAAATCGTTTTCAGGATACCCTGCAAAATATTTCTCAGCCATGAACCCTATTACCTCGAATTCTCCCCAGTCATCGTACTCGAAACTTACATCCTCAGGAGTAGAGGTATATACAAGGTCTCCATCGTCAATTGTTCTGTCTGACAGTTCTGTGATCTCCAGTTTCTCGGTGCCTATTCCTTCATCGATGTTGTAATAGAAACCCTCAAAGTTAAGAGGTGTCCATTCAAATTCCTCCTCAGCAACAGTACCTCTTAGCTCATAGGTACCGGCCTCTGACATGTCAACAAAGGGAGCGAACCTCAAAACAGAATCATCAGCAACGATGAACTTCAATTTCCCCATGATACTGGCAACCTTGCCCTTATTAAGGGATATTGAATCTTCATTTTCCATGGTTATTTTTTCATCGCTAACAGTGTTTATTTCCATTACACCATAGCTATCACCGGATTCAATGCTGATGTATTCATCGGAGATCTGGAATATAGCGTCAATAAATACTGCACTGGCTTCTGTACCCATGAAGATATTACCAAAGTGCACAGCTATGATGGCTACATCATCACTGTCTCCCAGATCAGCTTCATACACGTATGTGCCATTATCCTTTACGATTGTTTCATCGACCTGTGAGCCTTCTTTGGAAAGTGTCACATATACGTTGTCACCATCTGTATCAACTTCTACGATGTTCAGGGCATACCCATCTTCCAATGTAAGGCTCGAACCTGCATAAAGAGATTTTTTGTCATTTTCATCTATAAGCACCTTGGAAAGCATACCATCCGACATGACACTTACCTCATCAGCGAATTCTGTAGTGTCAAGGTACCCTGCGAAGTATTTCTCAGCCATGAACCCTACGACCTGATAATCGCCCCAATCATCGTACTCGAACTCGGTGGTTATGGGCGTGGTCTCATATTCAAGGTCACCTTCATCGATGGACCTGTCAGAATCGCTTTCGAGATGTACGGTCATGGTCTCTGATCCTTCACCTGTGTCAAGGTCATAGTAGAAACCAGAGTAGCTCAGAGCGGTCCATGTGTAATCAAGGGACTGGTTGGCATCAGCATCCCAGATACGATCGCCACTTAAATACGTTCTAGAAACTACCGCCCAGGTCCATTCCTGCTGGTCTTCCCCATTCACATTTGATGCTATCGCAGTAACGTTATAAGAGCCCAGCTCCTCACCATCAACACTAAATGATGCGATAGATACGGAATCGTTCGTTTGCTCCAGATCTCCATCTATATACCATTCTATATCTGCATCCTGATTTGTTTCAACTGTGAAATTCTGGTAAGTATCCACCACACTTGAAGGATCATCTTCAGGACTGAAATCTGTGATCTCCAGTGAATCGTTCTCTGCTTCTGCAACTGTCCAGTCCCATATCTGTTGATCTGAGCCGTTCACATTGGTCGCTATCGCTGTTACATTATATGTGCCTGCAACAGCCGTGTTGTTCGAATAAGAACCTGATGATCCTGTTTCAGTATCCATCTCAATCCCATCGATGAGCCATCTGATAGTAGCTTCCTGATTGAGTGTAATACCAAATTCCATTGCATTTCCTGTCGTTGAGTCGGGAGTGGTGTCAGCTGGATTGAAACCTGTGATTGACAGTGATTCATTTGTTGCGTTTGAAACAGTCCAATCCCAGGTCTGCTGGTCAGTACCGTTCAGGTTAGATGCAATAACTGTTACATTATATGTTCCAGCCACAGCTGTGTTATTTGAATATGAATCTGAGGAACCTGTAACGTTTTCCATTTCATTCCCATTTATAAGCCACCTGACAGTAGCTTCCTGATTGAGTGTGACATCGAAATCTACTGTGTCCCCGGCTGCAGATTCGGGAGTTGTATCGTCAGGATTGAAGTCTGTTATCGACAAAGGTTCATTTTCCACGGTCCATGTCCAGATATACTGGTCAGTTCCATTGGCATTTTGTGCTTTGGCTGTAAGATTATATTCCCCTGCAGATGCACCATCATTTGAATATTCAGAAGTGGTTACTGATGCATCTGTTTTGACCAGTGAGCCATTCAAAAACCAGGTAACATTAGCAGTTTCATTTATGTTCACACTGAAATCCGGGCTGTTACCAACTATCGAAGTCGGATCGCTGGCGGGAGAGTGGTCAGAAATGCTTGGGATCGCAATTGCGCCACCTGCCAGCAGTATCAATACTAAATATATAGCAAAACCTAAACGGGTTTTCATGATATAACCTACCATATTTCTACTTTACTTGATTTCTCGCATTTTATGTATTATCTGCTATCTTTAACTGTTCATAGCCTTTTCGTTCCACTTGTAACACAGTACCATCCGACTTCTGTATGGAGATCGATTTCTCATGAGGTAAGACCTCTCCGATCATACTGATATTGCCCAGCTTCAGCACTTCTTCAATGCCCTCCGGCCTTACAGTGAAGATCAGTTCAAAATCACCTCCAGTATAAAGAGCCATAGAATTTAGAGTTACCCTGTCGAAAGACATTAATGCTTTTACCTCTGGCTGCAAAGGCAGCGCCTTTTCCTGTAGTCTGAACCCAACTCCTGAAGCTCTGGAAAGATCATATAGTGACATTGCAATGCCATCACTTGTATCCATCATGCTTGTCACATGACCCATGGATGCAAGTTCCATTGCTTCCCTTATGCGGGGCATGGGTTGCAACAAAGACTTCAGGACACTAGCCGGTGCATCAATACCATTTTCCAGGGCATACAGTGCAACACCCGCAGAACCTGCGTATCCTGTAACACACACCTTATCTCCTACCCGTGCACCCTTTCTTGTTAACAGTTCTCCTTTTGGTACAGTTCCAAGAGCAGTGCCGCAAATAGTAAGTTCATCATGGGTGTCAATATCCCCTCCTATGACCGCAGTATCGTATTCCCTGGTACAGTCCCTCATGCCTCTTGCTATC
>NZ_JBFXHJ010000131.1:0-6140 GCF_050177135.1 Methanomethylovorans sp. | reverse complement strand
ACAGCTATCCGCAAGATGCTGGACATGATGGACGAGATCGATAAAAGGCACGGCAGAGTAAAAGAATGAAAAAAGTGAGATATTGTGATATTCAGAGATTCCGAAGATATGCAAGACATTCTTCACCTTCTTGAAGGCTTGCCATTTCAGTTACAAGCCTGCCATTGTAGCCCTTAAGGCTTTCCATGACCTTTTTCCACTGCACGGTTCCCCGCCCCAGAGGCAGGTGTTCGTCTGATTTTCCGTGGTTGTCATGAATATGCATGTGCAGGATCTGGTCCTTGCACTTTTCCAGGAACTCATCCACAACTCCCACTGTATTTGCATGGCCTACGTCCAGGGTCATGCCCACATTGTCCCTGTTCACTTCCTCAAGGGTCCTGAGCATCTCATCAGGATATTTGCCGAATATCTTGGGCATTTCGGGCATGTTCTCCACAGCTATCGTGATACCGTACTCTGCAGCAGTGTCGCATACATTCCGGATGGACTCTATATGGGTGCTCCATGCCTTTTCAGGCATCTGTGAACCATAGGGAGATAAGTAACCAGGGTGTACCACCGCCAGTTCCACTATACCACTTCCAAGTTCAAGGCAGCGGTGCATCTGCCTTAATGCTTCATTACGTATCCCATCGTTAAGACCTGCCAGGTTCATATCGGAAAAAGGCAGATGCATTGTGATCTTCAGGTCAGTGGTATCGCGGATCTCCCGCACCTTGCCCAGATTACCGTTATGCAGGGTCTGGAAGCCTTCCTGGACGATCTCCCAGCCTGTGTATCCCAGGTCCTCAAGCTGATAGACCCAGACAAAGGAATTCCCGGTCTCTACTCTGGAAGAAAAGCTCAGATTCCTTACTTTCATGTACTTTCCACGTCCTCTATATCCGGTTCGAAAAGTATCTTGCCCTTTTCAGTGGGAGGGGCAAGCCATTCCATCAGCCTCTGGAGTTCAAAAGATGAACCTGCACTTATTGTTACATGTAGCGAGCCCAGTGGTTCTTCGTCAGCCGGGAAATTAAGACGTCCCACAAAAGCCACAAATTTGCTTATCCTGAAAGATGTGGAAGGTGCATTCCTGCTCATGCCCACCTCAAACTGAGTACGTGCAGTGTCTATAATTTCTTCTTCCCTTAAAAGATGATGAAAATGAAGGAGTCCCTCAAGACCAGTGGTTCCTTCAACCATTCCACATAATCCTGTATCATCGGTCTTATTATAAGTGAGGTCTGCCAGGGGAAAAATGCTTTGAACCGCTGTCCTGACCTTCGCCTCGGTTTCTGTAGGGTTAACTCTGGCTGAAACTTGAACCTCTATCATGCCTGACCCACCATATCGAGCACTTTTTTTCGGAATTCATCAAGTGTTCCCGTGTTCATAATAACAAGATCAGCAGCAGCAATTGCTTCACCCATGCCCCAGCCAAGCTCACGATCATCCCTGACACGCAAGGCATCGATGTCCTTCATGTCATCACTTCTTTTTCTGGCCTGCACCCTTGCGAACCTCGTATCAAGCGGGGCTTCTATGGCAACTAAAGTAAAATCAGAACCAAATGCCTCCTTGAAGCAATTGACCTCCACAAGGCTGCGCACACCATCCACAACAAGAAAATCTGAATCTGATGCTCGTATCTTAGGTATGCAGCGTTTGGCTACAGCATCTTTACCCTCTTTGTTACGCAAGTCAGTTCCTACGCCACCTACGTTAATATCTGTAGGCTCAAGTCCTCTGCGTACAACCTCTTCACGTATCACATCACCCATATTGACGACCTTGATACCTGATTCTCCCAGGATCGATGCAGCTACTGATTTGCCCGAAGCCGGCATCCCTACAAAAGCTAATATCTTCGTCATACCTAACCTGCTGTTGTTTATTGACCTTTATGAAATGTGAATCACACTTCATTGATGTTATAAATAATATACATTCTAAATAAAATGTCTTTGGGAAATTACCTAGATGTAACTGTAACGGCACATTTTATATGTAGGGGTGTAACAAACTATTTGCGTGTGTGCCACAGATAAAATCCAATACTTTTAGATAAGTTTGAGGAAAGGCTATGAGAAATACTGATCCCTCTGTAAGAAAGTAAACATATCACAGTTTTCTTTCTCTGGACATTCTTTTTATATCATACTACGAATAGCGGATTAAAAGACTCTTTTTCGGAGTAACCTGAAAAATGAAGATAGGAAATGTAAAGATAGATGGGTATTTGTTCCTGGCACCGATGGCAGATGTAACCAATCCAGCTTTCAGAATGCTCTGCAAAAAACACGGTGCTGCAATGACATACTCTGAGATGATCAGTGCCGATGCTGTACTTCACGGCAATATAAGAACAACAAACCGTGGTCTTAGTTCAGAGGAAGAGAAACCTTTTGCCATTCAGATCTTTGGAAACTCTGCAGATACCATTTCCACTGCAGCAAGGATGGTGGAAGAGAAGTATTCACCTGATATAATAGACCTCAATTTTGGATGTCCTGCTAATGTGCTTGTAAAAGATGGATCCGGTTCAGCGCTACTGGATTTTCCTGAAAGGATACGGGAAATAGTATCTGCTGTATATGGAAAAGTGGGGGCACCTGTAACAGCTAAAATAAGAGTGCTGCATGATAGGAAAAAAACACTTGATATCGCAAGAATAATAGAAGAAGCAGGCGCCAGTGCCATTACAGTTCATGGTAGAACGCAGGCTCAGCAATATGCTGGAAAAGCTGAGCATGAATATGCCCGGATCATAAAAAAAGAGCTTTCAATTCCAGTGATAGCAAATGGTGACATTGTTGACGGCCTTTCTGCAAAGCAGGTGCTTGAGCACACAGGATGTGATGCCTTGATGATAGGAAGGGCTGCAATGGGTGATCCACATGTTTTTACGAAGATAGCTCACTTCCTGCGTACCGGAGAACAACTACCCACTGATGAATGTACTCAGAGACTTGCAGATTTCAAAGATTACGTGAGATTGCTGGAGTTGTATGCCCTTGAAGACCATGTGGATATAAGGATACATGCCCGATGGTTCACACGGGGAATGAAAGGTGGGCGACATGTACGTCAGGGCATCTCCGGCACACGGGAAAAAAAATCGATAATTCAGCTTATGGAAAGCATGTGTGAGCAGTTATCCGACAAGGCTACAAATAATGATTTCCATGGTAACTGATACAGTTTTTTATTCGGTTCAAACCGAAAGGCTTTATAACTATCAGACGGTTCATAACCTACACAATTAAACATTGCATTTATACGCAATTGTGAATAAATGCAGTTTATAACTATCCATATTCGGCCAGGATATTCAATAAACAAACAGCAAGAAACAAAGTTGTGCCGATAGTATATTGTTCTAACGTTGTGGAGAATCCAGATGAAAGAGATACGAATACACGGCCGGGGAGGCCAGGGTTCGGTCACTGCTGCCGAGCTTTTAGCCGTTGCAGCTTTTGCTGATGGGAAATTCAGCCAGGCGTTCCCAGCTTTTGGAGTGGAAAGAAGAGGAGCACCTGTACAGGCGTTCACAAGAATGGATGACACGCCTATCAGACTCAGAAGCCAGATATACGAACCTGACTACGTTATCGTGCAGGACCCTACCCTTATAGAGGTAGTAGATGTTGCAAGTGGCCTGAAGGAAGATGGAATAATTATCATAAACAGTGAATTTGACCCCTCGACTTTCAAACTCAACACTAAGGCCAAAGTTGTAACCGTTAATGCCACAAAGATCGCACTTGAGATCATTGGCAGGCCGATAGTTAATACAGTGCTGCTGGGAGCCTTTGCAGGGGCTACCGGTAATATAAGGCCTGAGTCGATCAAGGAAGCTGTAAAAGAAAGATTCCCTGGCAAAGTAGGGGAGAGAAATGCTGAAGCCATCCAACAGGCATACGACATGATGAAGGAGGCAAAGGTATGAAGATAACTATAGGGGGAGTCTGTGAGCCCGGCACCACATTGGCCAACAAGACCGGTGGCTGGAGAACTTTCAAGCCTGTGTACGACTATGACAAATGTATCAAATGCAAGCTGTGCGAACTGTTGTGCCCGGACATGGCCGTGTTGCCCAGAGAGGACGGATATTTCCAGTTCGACTATGATTATTGCAAAGGATGCGGTGTATGCGCCAACGAATGTCCCAAGACGGCTATAACCATGATACTGGAGGAGAAGTAATGACAACCAAGGGAAAACTGGAAATGGAAAAGATGGTCGTCGTAGAGGGGTCTTATGCTGTGGCACATGCTGTCAAGGTATGCAGGCCCAATGTTATATCTGCTTACCCGATCACTCCTCAAACCCATATTGTAGAAGGATTATCTCAGTTCATGGCTGACGGAGAGATACAAAACTGTGAGTATATAAATGTGGAGTCTGAGTTCTCTGCACTTTCTGCACTTGTGGGTTCCTCAGCCGTGGGGGCGAGGTGCTACTCTGCCACAACGTCCCAGGGTCTTGAGTTGATGCATGAAGTACTTTTCAACGTGTCCGGTATGAGACTACCCATAGTCATGACCGTAGTGAACAGAGCTGTAAGCGCGCCCATCAACATCTGGAACGATCATCAGGATGCAATATCTCAGAGAGATACCGGCTGGATACAGTTGTATGCAGAGGATCTGCAGGAAGCAGCCGATATGACCGCACAGGCATTCAAAATTGCAGAGGACAAGGAAGTGCTTATGCCTGCCATGGTGTGTATGGATGGTTTTATCCTGTCCCATGTATACGAACCTGTGATACTGCTGGAACAGGAACTTACTGATGAATATTTACCTGCATATGAACCTTTTACCACACTGGACCCAAAGAAACCCATGAGTTTTGGTGCCCTGGCTGATCCCAATTACTATACCGAGTTCAGATATCTGCAACAGAAGGCGATGGAGAACGCCCTTAAGAAGATAGAGGATGCAGCCAATGAGTTCTATGATGTGTTCGGCAGATACTATGGCGGACTCGTTGATGAATACCAGACGGAGGATGCTGATATAATTCTCATGGCAATGGGTTCCATCGTGGGTACCATTAAGGATACCATTGATAATCTGAGACAGAAGGGTATGAAGGTAGGCTTGCTGAAGGTCAGGTCTTTCAGGCCATTTCCGGCAGAGGCTATCAGGAAAGCCATTAAGGATGCAAAGGTCGTTGTAGTCCTGGATAAGAACATCTCATTGGGACTTAACGAAGGCGCTCTGTTCACAGAAACCAAATCTTGCCTGTACAACACCAAAAACCGTGTACCTGTTGTGGGTTACATGATAGGCCATGGAGGCCGTGACATACGTATGAGCACGATAGAGAAGATCATATCTGAGGCTGAGGAAGTAATGAAGACTGGTATTAAGCTCGAAAGCCAGTTCACTGATGTGAGGGAGGAAATACTATGAAACACCTTTTCGTTTCAGGACACAGGGGATGTGCAGGCTGCTGTGACGCAATGGCTGCCAAGTTCACACTTATGGGGGCAGGCGAGGATTGTATAGTAGTCAGTCCTACCGGCTGTCTTGAAGTCATGACAACTCCTTTCCCTGAAACTTCATGGAATGTGCCCTGGATACACTCACTATTTGAAAATGCTGCTGCTGTGGCATCTGGTATTGAGGCAGCACTGAAGGCCATGGGAAAGAAGGGTAACACCAGGGTTGTTGCCATTGGTGGCGACGGTGCAACTATGGATATCGGTCTTCAGGCTATTTCCGGAGCTTTTGAGAGAGGACACGACTTCACTTATGTCTGTATAGACAATGAAGCTTACATGAACACCGGAGTGCAGAGAAGTAGTGGAACCCCATTTAATGCTTCAACTACTACAAGTCCTGCCGGAAAGGTTTCTTTTGGTAACCAGCGCCCTAAAAAGAACATGCCTGCTATCATCGCAGCACATGGTTCCCCATACGTGGCCACCACATCCCTTGCGTATGGCAAGGACATGATAGCAAAGGTGAAGAAAGCCACTGAAACACCGGGTCCCACATATATACACTGCCACGCCCCCTGTACAACAGGCTGGGGATTTGATACTTCCAAGACAGTGGAAGTTGCCCGGATGGCTGTTAAGACCGGTCTGTGGCCCTTGTTCGAAATGGAAAATGGGGAGATCACAAAGGTCAGGAAGATAGGTA
>NZ_JBFXHJ010000130.1:0-6162 GCF_050177135.1 Methanomethylovorans sp. | reverse complement strand
AGTCAAGTGATCTTACAGAAATTTACTGTTTAGTTGCATGGTCGCTCAAATGTTTCCATGCAGCTATATTTCTGTTGTTCTCCTTTGATCATCATTTTTTGTTATCCCTACAGAAAAACTGATATTTCCAAAAGGGTTATGGATATCGATGAAAAAAGAGGATTTTCTTAATTTGAAGGCATGGTTTAAGGATTATGTGAGATCTTTCCATTCAGAAGATACATTGATCCTTCAAAACGTCAGGCTTAAAGAAGAACACACCAGCCGTGTATGTGAAAATTCCTCTCGGATCGCAATATCTGAAAAACTGGATGAAGAAGACTATTATCTTGCCGTTACAATTGCTCTTCTTCATGACATAGGCCGTTTTGAGCAAATAAGCAAGTACAAGACTTTCCATGACTCTGAATCGGAGAACCATGCTCTTCTGGGTGTAAGGGTATTACGATCTGCAGGGGTGCTGTCATTTTTATCTAAAAAAGAACAAGACATCATCTTTACAGCTATCGAGAACCATAACCTGCAAAAGATCCCGGATGGACTTGACGGAAAAACTCTTCTTCATTCGAAACTGGTGAGAGATGCGGACAAAGTGGATATCTACAAAGTTCTAACTGACTTCTATCTTATAAAGGCCATATCTCCAAATCCTGCTCTTGAGCATGGATTGCCCGATGATGAGAAATATTCTGCACATTTGATACAGGATATTTTCAATAATAAGATCTCAAGCATAAAAGGCGTCAGAAACTGCAATGATATGAATCTGACCCGCCTTACCTGGTTATTCGATCTGAATTTTATCGAAACTTTCAGACTTGTTAAGGAAAGAGGCTACATTGAAAAAATGATCGCCACTTTTCCACAAAACAGTGAAACAAATGCGGTTCATGTCCACCTGAACAAATATCTGGATTCAATGCTGGACAATGCTTAATTAATGAAGAGGAGTCTTGTTCCTCTTCAGCACTTGAGTTTGGATCCTTCTCTGTTCTTATTAATTGCTCATCTCAGAAGGTAGATCTTTGTTACTGAACAGACTTCCTCCTATGTATGCTAAAGTTCCGCAGATCAGACCAATGAAGACTGTATGTATCAGCGGATCTCCATAGTATTGCCACAGTACCACAGAACCAAATGAGGCTACAAGGCTGGCAACAAATCCTGTAGAGGTGCCACGGTCCCAATATAATCCAAATATCAGGGGGACAAAAACGCAGCATGCAATGACACCCATACTTGCAGAGACCAGCGGAACTATCATTTGCGGCACGTCCACAGCGAAAAATGCCGCCACTATTATTATGATCACTCCTGCAATTCGTGTCATCAAAAGCACCCGGTCATCAGAGGTTGAAGGGCGCAGGAACTTAAGGATATCTGAGGTCAGAGCTGTCGTTGTGACCAGAACTATAGCACTCATAGTTGACATAGCGGCAGAGATAGCTGCTAAAAGTACGATGCCATCAAATCCAGACGGCAGTAGTGATGTTGCAAGGAATGGTACAAGTCCATCCGGGTTTGCTATGAAGGGGGCCAGCTCCTCTGAGGTGAATACCCCATATGCCAGAATTCCCAGAGAAAATATGCATAAGGCGTAAATTGCAACGGATATAGGACCATAGATACCTGCAAAACGAACTACTCTCCTGTCCCTGGCAGAGAATATCATTATCAACAGATCAGGCAGTGCCAGGAGGCCCAAACTGATAGCGAATGCATTTCCAAAGCTCTTTTGCCAGGGTACTACATTTCCGCCCATGTTCAGCACTGCATCAGGGATGTTGTTCCATATCATCATTCCCTCTCCACTGGAAATAAGTCCTCCGTAAAGTAATACTGAGCCTGCCAGCATTATCAGTCCCTGCAGGAAACTTATCCAGAGAATTGCAGGCAACCCTCCGATAGCATAATAGAGGGCAACGATCCCAACTGCTATTATGAGTCCCTGAACATATGTAACTCCTAACAGTCCCTGAAGCAGATTTCCACAGCCCTTAAAGATAGCGACCAGATAGACCGTGTACATCACCAGCATGATCCCCGCAAGCAGAACCTTACCTTTCTGGGAGTTGTATCTGCGTTCCAGCAACTGGGGTACAGTTCTGGCATCGTAATGCTGAGCCATCGCCCATATCTTTGGTGCGATCAGGAAAGCTAAGCAGGCGAAGGCTACGTGGAAGAATACAGCCCAGATGACCCAGGGCAGACCGGCAACCAGGCCAAAGCCTCCGCCTCCCAGAAATGATGCCGCACTAAAGTATGCAGCCATATAGGCTATGCCTATCACGGCAGGGTACATCACCTGGCGATCTGATATCACAAATCCTGAAAAGGTTCCCTGCTTGAGCTTAAGGGAGAGTGAGATTATTCCGATTACATATATTACCAGAAGGACCTGGTTAATCATGATCCCGCCTCAATATGAAAAAAAATGTAGTTCCCAACATAACCACAACTGAAATGATCAGGACAAGGTAAGGCAGAGGCATTATGTATTCTCTCCTGCTTCCGAATTCTTTGTCTTCTTTTCAATGTTCGAAAAGCGATTGTTTATGTATATCAAATTGCTCCTCTTCTTAAATGCACGTATAAAGACTCAAATGTACTTAAAAGGGCATTATAGTTTAAATATGTTGTTATTCATACTTCTTTTTCCAAAAGTCTTGATGTAATAAGTCAAGGATAGCAGTTCTTTTACCCATAAAATGCATCAACAGATCAAAGTGAATCTTCTTTCAATCCTTGATATCGATAGGTACTGGCTGGGCTTGGAGCAGAGCTATCAGGATCGTAACTGTTTTTATTTCCAGTAAGTTCTCTTCCCATTTACTGTAATATATGAACCAGAAGGCACCTGGTACAATATAAGGATCAATGTCAGGATGTCCACCGAAGAGGCCATTGAATTCAGCAAGATCAAGAACATTAAATATGGGGTCAGCAAGCTGAGAGATCCCAATAGAATGGGCAAAAGAACTGAAATGCTGACAAAGGGGGCAATTGTGATGAACACATACCGCATTTTAGAGATATTTTCTTCCGAATAGACAAATCCGCCATAGTATGTGATGCCCAGATATGTCTTGTCCGATTTCCTAAAAATTGGAATGAATATCAGGTGTAAGAGCTCATGTATGATCACAAGTACTATTAAGATCAGAATAGCTACAAGATTAATGTTCAGAGAGATCGATGATGGATGGATACCGAACATCAATGGTGATACCGGTACGAACAGATCGATAATCACCAATGTTATAAAGAGATTAATAACCATTAATGGGATCGAGAGCATGATGGTAGAGAAGAGGCTTTTTGGTTCATGCAGTACTGTCCAGTGCTCCATGATAAGCTGTGCATGTCTTTCAGAGTTGGATTCCGGTATTTTGGATGTTATCCTGATGGACATCTCTCCTTTCTTTTCTTTCATATAATATGCCATTTAAATTAATTTATTCTGCACTTCCCATGAGATAACCACCAAAACCTGTTACCCAGAGCGCAATCGGGTATGCGATCCATCTTTCAAGTCCCCCCATGCCAAATATCGTAAAAGGGCTCGACTGTCCGAGAATATAATAAAGCAGCAGGTCCAGCAATGCTATGGATCCCAGTATCACAGAGAAGTATCTGAAAGGTGATGTTGTTACCTTGTAGCTCATTATGGCAGCCAGACCTCCAAAGATGAATGTGATGAGCGCAGATATGCCATGTACTGCGCCATAGTTCCCAGGAAAGATACCCACTCCCAATGCACCGATCCCGAACAAGACAATGGGTAAGGTAACTATACTTCTGTACAGAGCACGGTGGATATAAAGAGCAGAAAGTATTATGCAAAGACCGCAAACCATCATACTGACATTGAATATTGTCGCAGAAGGCTGGATTATAATGCTGTTAGGTGGTTCAGTAGCACCCAGGTCACTGATCATGTTCTGTGCAGTATTATAGCCGGGGTACAGTGTTTCAGCAGTGATGATCCCGAGGAATATCACAACACCAGCAATGAACAGCAGTGCTCCTGCAATATTCTGGTAGTGCTCAGGGGGCTTTTGTTTATCTATCATAGGCATCCTGTCAGAATTGGTGCTGGATGAATTAAGATTTATGCTGTATTACAGCTAGGTCATATCATCGCAGAAAAAGCATTATAGTTCAGCAGGAACCAGAAACCGAAAACTGTCATGAACCCTCCGCAAATATAAAGCACTCTTTTATGGGTGCGTGAAGAAATAAGTTCCTTGCCTCTGGAGAAGGGTGAAGATACAGCTACAAGGAACCCAAGGTCTGCGATCCAGTGGCCTGCGATAAAAGCGATGACAGCAAGTATTCCTGCCATATATTCCTGCAGGATAATGGCACTGCCGGCTGTTAACCACCAAATAACAAAAGTAGGGTTCAATACAGAAGTAAGTATCCCTGCAGATACAGGACCTGATGTCAGGTCCAGTTTAGAGGCCGAAGCAGCAAAGTCTGTTGTGCCTGTTTCTTTCGCGCTTTTCATCAGAACCACCCCAAACAGAAGCATCACCATACCGCCCATTATAGCTATGTATGACATCATGCTCTCACCGATGATGGATACTGCCCCTAACAGGATAAGCAGGAATATGCCAAGTTCTGCAAGAGCATGACCACTGAATACATATAAGCCTGTTTTCCAGCCCTTTTTCAGGGATATTCCAATGGTTGCGAACATCATAGGTCCGGGTATCAATGCAGCAGATATGCCGACTGTAAATCCCAGGAGAAGTGCCTTGATAAGTTCAATTATGAATATCACCAGAACAAGATCAGATGTAGTGAATATACCGTGTGTGATATATAAAGTAATTGAATCTTTTTGTAAAAATGAATACTGATCACCACTATGGAATCCAGTGATCAGGTTCCGTATGCACATCTTCTATCGTGTGTTGTGTCTATTCACTTTCTCTTTTTGTAGTATCGATAAACCATCCCAGATATGACTAATATTATGGAAGCTATTGTAAATTTTGAAAGATATCCAAATTTATCTCCAGACGATTTGTCCTGATCTTCAAGTGAATCTCTTTCGCTATCATTGTTATTTGATCTAATTATCTGACCCAGAAGCTTTGTTCCATTATCTGATGTATCATTTTCTGCGCCTGATGTCTGTGTCAGAAATTCAGTTGTTTTCTCTTCTGCACTGATGGCAAAAGGTGAAAATCCAGGTGTTTCCGATTCGTAGTACACATACCGTTCATCTTCATCCATGATCCTTGTAGGCAGTTCATTCCAGACATCAGAACTGTACCTGTAAAGTCTGATAGATGTTTTTTCAACATCATTATTAGCCATCCATGATCGTAATACCTTAAATCCGATCACAGGATCCGCGATATTACTTTCTGTGGCAAAACCAGTTTTTCCCACCCAGATGTTCACATTCTGGTAAACCTTACCAGGTGCGTCACTTCTGGTAAAGGATGATCTGCCATTGAGTGCCTCTACAACAGCTGTTATTTTTCCGGAGTTCTTCAAAGCTGTGAACTCCACATATCCTATACTGTTCTTTTCTTCAGTGAACTCATATTTTATGTTCGTGTCCTTGCTGATGAATACAGTTTCAGGGTCCTTTACAATTATATTTGCAAGGCTTTCACCACTGGTACCTCCTCCCCCTCCGCCACCACCCCCACCACCTGATGATGAGCTGGAAGATGTAGATCTTTCCACAGTTATAGTTACTGTTGATGACAAAGTTCCGGCATATACTGTGATATTGGTCATTCCTTGGTCAAGAGCTCTGAAATATCCGGTAGAACCATCGATCGTTGCAACGGTAGGGTTGCTGCTTTCCCATCGGAACGAAGTGCTAATAGAATTATTGTTCTCATCAAATGCTTCAGCTTCGAATGTTGTGCGGCTTCCAGTGTAGTAAGTCGTCTGCTCTGGTGTGAAACTGAGGGAATCTATTGCATCCGCTGCGCCACTGACAACTATAGCGCAGGGCTGTGGTCCCATTGGGACCGACGCGCCGGCCACTTTTACAGTGTACCAGCCGGCTTCAGGCTCTTCAAAGAGCACTTGTTCCACGTTGTTAATTGTGTCATTTACTACAACTTCGGTGCCATCAGGCTGCACTACAAGAAGTGTAAGGTCATTCACAAGCTCTTTTTGTGCAAGCTC
>NZ_JBFXHJ010000129.1:0-6167 GCF_050177135.1 Methanomethylovorans sp. | reverse complement strand
CCCATAGTCGTAGGAACTATCGCCACCTACGACGTACAGACCATTGCCGGAGCTTACATAATCTTTCAGGGTCTGTACGTCTGATCCGGATAGAGCATTGATGTTCCTGTTGTCCAGAACCACGGCCTTTTTATTTTCGAGGTCAGTTAGCTGCGCATTAGTTGAGGTATCATACAGCTTAAGCAGTACGTTAGCCATAGGTGAACTGGTATCATCGGTAATGAGCTGTATCTTCGGTTTTGGCACGACATACACGGTCTTATAGAAAATGTTATTGATAGGCTGGATGTCCTCCCCTGCAGCTGTAACACTGGCAGTGATCTTATGGGCACCCAGGGAATCAAAGGTGTGCGTTACAAGTATTTCCCTCTGATCGCCCTCCTGATTATATGTCTTGCTGGGGTCCGGTAACAGCTTATCATCCACATACACCTCTATATCGTAGCTGATGGGAGCATTTCCAGCCTGCTGGACGATCATCTCGAACACGTATTCATTGTTCTGAACTGCTGTCTTCTCACCGTTTATGTGCAGGCTGACATCATTTACTTTCAATTCAGGGGTCACAGAGTAAACCGTGGTGCCTGTCTCCCTTGCAAATTCCAGGGCTTCTTCCAGACCCTGACCCTTGTTACTGTTGCCGTCGGAGACGAGAACTATCTGATTGTCTCCGCGGGCGTATTGCACAATGGCATCGCCCAGAGCTGTGCTCTCACCTGTAAGCTTCACAACGTTGGTGGGTGTGTTCGCTGCCAAAGACTCATAAAGGTCTGTCATGGTTTCCTGCTCGAAAAGCTCCATGCTTGAGGTTTCATCCGATATCAGCACTATATCAGGAGTTTCACTGCTTGATATCTTGCTCACCACATTGTAGGGAGATGCAAGAGCAATGACCAGCAATGCAAGTACGATCATCCGGGATATGATGAGACCTTTTTTGGCGCCTTTATGGATCAGATAGATGCCCGCTGCCAGTACCGGCACCATAAGCCACAGCATCTCCGGCTGCTGCAGGTTCAGCATCACAGCTCACCTCTCTTTTTGATAATATAAAGCTCCAGGATGACCAGAAGCAGTACCAATGCTATCATTATAGTGTCCAGGTAATTCTTAGATTCGTATGTTGTTGCCCTCACAACAGAAGGCTCATCCTTTGAGGAGGCTCTTTCCATGACATCAGTAGCATCAATGGTGGTATCAGATTCCTTATCGTTGTACAGGTTAACAGCAATGGTCCTGCCTGCCACTTCATATAGACCGGCGCTGCTGTAAAGCACTCTCTTTGTGTTCTCCGTTCCATCAGGAGTGGTTATTTGCTGTTCTTTTGCCAGGGTTGACACAGCTCCTGTTTTCAGATTATATTCGGAAATATCTCCTGAACCACCCAGCCACCCAACGAGCTTGAACCAGAATACAGGGAAATCAGGCAGATTGTGGAAGTTGTTCCAGGCCCCTTCTCCAAGCTGGTCACTGAACCCTACGTAGACAACCGTGCCTTCGCCAACCGTTCCAAAAGCCAGCATCGGAGTGCCTTTATCTGCTACAACTAGACTTGTAGTTCCCAACCTGGGAGTCGCATTCAGGTACTTATACACTGCTATCTCATCCAGGGCCAGATCATCAGTAAGCCTTGTGGACTGGTTCACCTTCATCTGCAGACCCCTTTCGGTCTCTATTATATTGGATGTTCTGACAGGCAGCAGTTTCTGCAGTTCCAGGTCTGCACCCTGTGCAGCAAGACTATCACTTGCGATGAATATGACCTTACCTCCGCCGTTAATGTACGATGAGAGCAACGATATCTCCCCGGATGAGTGGGACTGGTTGGCTTTGGCAACTACGACCACACTGAACCGTGCCAGGTCCTGTGGCACTCCTGTGGCTAACGTTGTCTGAATGCCCGGCATAAGGGACACTGAGGTCATAGATGGCAACAAGGACTGGTCAGATACGAACAGGACACGCTTGTTCGAGACCCTGGGTACTGATACATAGGCAGTATTATCCGCAGGCAAACTGTCATCCCTGTTTATTTTGATAGTGGTGATACCTGTACTCATGTTCGTAAGCACGAACTGTTGTGTGGACTTCGCTTTTACCGGCAGGTCGATGTTCTTGGTCACACTTTCACCGTCAGTGGTGGTGATCTCCACCGGCACGTTCTGGTCACTGCTGCCATAGTTCTTTAAAACACAATTATAGGTGTAGCCACTCTGCGTGGTTTCAAGCCTGCCCTGGATGATACCTATGTTATCTGCGGTATTGCCGATCTGCACGAATTCCACTTTAAGGCCGTATGATTCCGCCAGGTTCTTTGCAGAAACAGGATCTTCACCTTCCCAGTTTGTGAAATCCGAGATCACTATAAGCCTTCCACCGCCCTGGGACAGCATTCTCATACCCGTACCCATGGCAGCAGAGATGTCTGCTACTGTTGCACCAGGTTTAAGGGATGAAAGAGTTGCCTGTGCGGTGGTTGCGTCCTGGCCTTCAAGCAATGTCACAGGAATATTGTGGGCAAGCACTATGCTGTTCTTCTTGCTGACATAATCCTCTGCCTCATTAATGGCTTCCTGGAACCTGTTCTCGGTCTGCATGCTGGCAGACATATCCATCACCAGTACCGTATGCTCATCGCTCAGGGGTTCGTTCGTAATGATGTAAGGCGCAGCAGCCGCCAGGGCTAACAGAATGAGCACCAGTAGCTGTATAAGGAACAAAGGGTCTTTGATAAGTTTTGTGATGGAAGTGAAGAAGCGCTTTTTCTCTTCCACCTGCATGAGGAACATCACTGATGGTATTCTCACCATAAGAGGTTTTGGCCTAAGAAGGTAGAGAATGATAAGAGGAATGACGCTTGCCAGAGCCAGCAGAGCCAGGGGTGTCTCAAAGGCCATATCAGTGTCTCCTGTCTATGGTATAAAGGAAAGCTTCAAAGATGGGCACATCCGTAGTGAAAGCGTAATATTCCGCTCCCACATGGTAGCATGTATCCTTAATGCTGTTCATATGCTCCATCAATTTGCGCTGATAGTTTTCTTTGAAGCTGTCGCTTACGTAGGTTTTAAGGTCCTTCTCTGTTTCCAGGTCCATGAACTTTGTATGGCCGTGCACCTGAAGCTGGGCTTCTGTCCTGTCCAGCACCTGTACAAGGATAAGGTCATGGTCAGAGAAACGATATATAGCTGACCTGATAGAATCCAGGCTATCCATGAAATCCGATATGATTATCACAAGCGACCGGGAATGGATCGCGCGGCTGTATCTGACGATACATTCATGTATGTCTGTCTTACCCTGCAGCTTTGTGGTCTCAAGTCTTTCAAGTGTCTGAAAGAGGTATTTCTTTCCTCTGCGCGGCTCAGATATATCCACATCTTCAGAAAAGGTGGAAATGGCGAACTTGTCGTTGTCCTTTGTGACCATATATGCAAAGCCCATGGCAAGCATCAGGCCATATTCGAATTTGGTGGTATCTTTATCAGGATAGTCCATGCTCTTGCTGGCATCCAGCAGTATATGTGCCGTGAGGGACTTGTCCTCCTCGAACTGCCGCACATACAATTTTTCTGATCTGGCATAGACCTTCCAGTCAATGGACCTGGGCTCGTCCCCAGGATAGTATTCCCTGAACCCTACGGTATCTATACCTTTACCGCTGTTGATAGAACGACGGCTGCCGGCATATACGCTGGACACTCTTTTGTTCACCATGAAAGAGAAACGGTCAAGCTGCCGGAAAAAATCCGCATTTATAGTGTGTTTGCCGGGGTTCATGTCCTGCCTGATTTTTATTTGACCTGTGCAAGTATTCCCTTGATCATCTGGTCTGCAGTGATACCACGCCTCTCCGATTCGAAAGAAAGCCCGATCCTATGGCGAAGTATCGGATAGGCCATTGCCTCTATATCCTCTTCGCTGACATAATTCCTGCCTTTGATCAGAGCACGTGCCTTTGCGGTCAATATAAGACCTATAGACGCTCTGGGAGATGCACCGTATTCGATATGCTCGCTGTTCTGCCGTGTAGCCAGCACTATCTTCACAGCCCTGGACTTTAGCTGGTCGGAGATCGGCACTTCAGTAGTTAGCTTTTGCAGATCGAGCAATGTGCTCTTGTTCATAACTTTTCTGACCTGCGGAGTGTCCATTTTAGTATACCTGTCCACAATGCTGAGCTCCTGCTCGAATGTGGGGTAGTCCAGCAATATCTTCAGCAGGAACCTGTCCAGTTGTGCCTCAGGCAGCGGGAATGTACCTTCCATTTCAATGGGGTTCTGTGTAGCCAGGATAAAGAACGGCTTGTCGAGCAGGTAAGTGTCATTGGCTACAGTGATCTGTTTTTCCTGCATGGCCTCAAGCATTGCGGATTGTGTCTTGGGAGAGGCACGGTTGATCTCATCTGCCAGCACTATGTTGGCAAAGATAGGTCCTGCCTGGAACTTGAACGACTTGACACCGCCGTGTTCCTCGATAATGTTCGTTCCTGTGATATCCGCAGGCATCAGGTCCGGAGTACACTGTATCCTGCTAAAGCGCAGGTCCATGACCTTTGCTATCGTAGAAATGGTCAATGTCTTCCCAAGACCGGGATTGCTCTCCACCAAAGCATGCCCATTACAGAGCATAGCGATGATCATCTGTTCCACATATTCCTGTTGTCCCACTATGACCTTACCGATCTCGGCGAACAATGCATTGAACATCTCGCCGGCAAGCCGGTATGTCTGGGACAGATTTCCTGCGCTCATTTCACTGGAGTTCATCTCTGGTCTCCTTTACATTCATGGATCAATAGTACGATTCTGTCTGCCATTATTTTCCTGCCATTTCCTCAAAGTACTGTTTGATAATGCTTTCATAACCTTCCGGCAGTTCCTCGGAATAGATCGACGAAGATATTACACTAATTTCGTATGCATAAGATGGAAGGAAATCCTCAGGTGTGGTATTGGCCTGTTCACCTGGGGTAAAACCTGTGCCTGTGCCAGGCGGAAGCGTCAGATCGACCTGTTTTCCTTCAACGATCACAACCGATGGTTCACCTAAAAGATCTTCTGAAGACTGGTTGCCTGATTCATCCGATGTCTCTTCCATTACGGCCAGATCCGAACCATCGTCTTCGTTTTCAGGTAACAAGGGATCTAAGAGATCTTTGAGATCCTCAGGTGTGGAAGAGATGCGATATTCGCTCACGCTGACATAAGTAAGCAAAGAAATAGCGATAAGCAAAGAGAAGAGGCCAATATACATTCTTTTCTTGTTGAGGAATGTGGCAGGAACCACATTTGTGGATGCACGTATCACATTTTCCCGGAGGTCTGCAACTATGATATTATCAACTTCACGATTATCGTATGCAGTACTGAGTCTCTCGTTAAGCGCCGGGTATTTTTCTTCAACAACGTCTATTGTATCTCTTTTGTCATCCCTGATATGCAATATGAAAGTCAGCAGAAGTCCGAAGGCCAACGACAGAAAGAACAAGAATATCCTAGGATATGAAAGACTTGCACCAAGAACACTTATCGATGCAGTGGAATAGACTTCAAGTGCAGGAAACATCCCAAAGACCATTTCCATATTAGTGATCAGCAAAATGGCATATGATAGGAATGTTATGGAAATGATATCAAGCAGTTTATATAAACGCCTGTATTTTTTAATAGTTGTATCTATGTTCCTAATGAAGTCTTCTACCTTCATAGCAATGCACTTGTCCTGTATACCCATGTCCCCTATGTTATTTCACATCATCTCATAGGAGCCAAGCACTTTCATCATCCCTGCTTTCGGCAGAATGCTATTTAAAGCATCTTTTATAATAGTATCGCTGATATTTCCTGCGAAGTCTATGTAAAAGACATAATCTCCCAGGATGCGCTTTGAAGGCCTGGATTCTATACGCGTAAGATTGATCTTTCGGATAGCGAATTCTCCCAGCAGGTCATATAATGCTCCTGGCCTGTCCCTGTCAAGGTACACTATGATAGATGTTCTGTAAGGAAGATCGCTCTTTGCGGTGTCATCGGGTTCTTTTACACTTCCTTTTGGAGTCTTCCAGGCAAGATCATCATCTTCATGTTTTTTCCTGAATACTATGAAACGTGTATGATTGCTGTTACAGTCCTGAATATTGCAGAGCAGTAAGTTCAGTCCGTACATAG
>NZ_JBFXHJ010000128.1:0-6308 GCF_050177135.1 Methanomethylovorans sp. | reverse complement strand
GGGTATGCCCATGAATGAAAAGCAGGAAATGATCATTAGAAGAGCTCTGGAACTCGGATTAAGAGCATACCCTTTTAAAACAGCGGGTATACCTGTGGAAAACAGGGCACGTATAAAGTGTGAATATGGGTGCAGAGGTTATGGTAAACGCTTAAGCTGTCCTCCCCATATTATGGATATCGATGAGTTCAGAAAGATCCTTCATGAATACGATAATGCCCTGCTGCTGATCGAAGAGCATGATATGTCCCATGAACCCGATATTTTCAGGGCCTGGTCTTTTTTGCGCAGGGGATCTTTCCATAAAATGCTGGAGCTGGAATACCTTGCCTTCAGGGAAGGTTTTACCTATGCTCAGTTGCTGCGGCCGGGCGCATGCAATGAGTGTGATGTGTGTGCCGAAAAATGCAGAAAGCCGGAATTGCGCAGGTTCCCTCCGGAAGCTGTTGGTATCAACGTCGGAAAGATCATGGACACAGTAGCTGAAACTTTTGTTTTTTGTGATCCTTCTGACATTAAGTGTGTTGGTATTCTGCTCATTGAATAAGGATATCCGGAGAAATGAACTCAAAGGAAGCTCTCAAAAAGGAAAAGTCGGCTGTCTCTAATAGATATGTACTGATGGGAGACAAAGAAACAGGTCCGGAGAAAAAAGAACACTATTACAGACTGGCTCTTGAAGTGGAACCGAAAAACGTATCTGCTCTCAATAAAATGGGCCTTTTATCCTATCAGAACGGAAAGCTCCGGGAAGCTATCAGGTTCTTCGATGCTGTGATCGGCTCCGGGAAAGTTCAGAACCTGTATCCGATCTATTTTAATAAGAGCATGGTTCTGAAAGAATTGAAGGAATACGAAGCTGCACTTAATTATATTACTAAAGCTTTGACCTTTGATCCCAAAAACCCGCAGGCTGAAGTAATGAAGAAAGAGCTTCAGGATATAGTTGATGAAAAATACAGACGGCAGGCTGAAAGAGAGAAGCAGGCTGCATATAGTGATCTTAAAAAAGAGAAGATATACAGTTCCTGGGACCCTCCCACTATATCCATACTTGCGAACATGATGTATTACAAGGATTGGCATCTATACAAACATCGCAGGAACTTTGAGATCACCGAGAAACAAAAGGAAAAGATAACTTCCAAGCTTGCAAGTAAGGAATTCTGTTGCGAAAAATGTAATTTTTACAGGAACGATACGTGCAAAAAGAAAAAAAATATACAGGTAGATACGAAAGCTATCTGCAAAGCTTTTCAGCCTGGGAATTAATTGATTTACACATTTCAGCCTATGAAGTCAAAGATAGCAATATCCCGGAAGACTGCCGCAAGGAATTGCTTTTGAAACCATCTTATCCCTGTATATTGTTAACCCCATAGGCTTGATCCATCCGGCCGCAGGCAGTAGTATTTGAACTCCCTGCTGAACGCCGGTTCTTCCTCCTGACTATACCAACAATTATATATAGTATCAACTCAAGTTAGCATTGCTTTAAGATATAACTGTTCAGATAACGTATTGGCCTTAAATAGTGTTACTTTTTCGTATATGCTGTTTTTCCGTTATGTTTTCATTATAGTTGGGTTTCTTAAGCTTTAACATAAGGACGTGAATTATATGTTCGGAAATGAACCAACTGCCCCAGTGGATGCTGGAAAGGAATATGAAGTAAAGATCGAGGACATCGCAAGAGAAGGAGACGGCATTGCAAGAGTAAGCGGTTTTGTAATATTCGTGCCAGGTACTTCCGTAGGCGATGAAGTGACCATAAAGGTCACAAAGGTCATGCGCAAGTTCGCATTTGCTGAAGTCAGCAACTAAATCTGATTTTTCTTGGTATGACAGGCAGAACAATGGCCTGTCAGCTTTCTTATTATTCTGGATCATTAAAAACGCAATTGTGTGGTCAGCACACAGGAACTTTACTATGGAAAAAATTACATTTAATGACTTGCATTTATCTGCAGATATCAAAAAAGCGATCGAATATATGGGTTTTGTAAAACCTACACCTATTCAGGCACAGGCTATTCCTTATATCCTTGAAGGAAAGGATGTGATAGGACAGGCTGAAACAGGTACAGGAAAGACCGCAGCATTTGGAATACCTGCACTTGAACTAGTGGATATGACACAAAAGAAAGTACAGATGCTCATACTTTGTCCCACACGAGAGCTTGCAAATCAGGTTGCTGAAGAGATGAACAAGCTTTCAAGATACAGAGAGATCAAGATATGTGCTATATTTGGAGGACAGTCCATAGAAAGGCAAATGAAGATCCTGAAAAAAGGTGTTCATATTGTCGTTGGTACACCCGGAAGAATAATGGACCATCTTGAGCGCAATACGCTGAAACTTGATACTGTAAAAATGGTTGTGCTGGATGAAGCCGATAAGATGTTAGATATGGGATTCAGAGAAGACATTGAACTTATTCTTGAAAAAGCTAATGATAAGAGGCAAACGATTCTCTTTTCCGCGACCATGCCTAAACCCATTATTAAACTAACGACCAGATATCAGCGGGAACCATTGTTGATAAAGACCCAGCCGAAAAATGTTAATGTTTCCCAGATCGAACAATTCTATCTTGAAACTAAGGGCAGGCCCAAGCACGAGATGCTGTGCAGGGTAATTGATAGTTATGATATGAAATCATCTCTGATCTTCTGCAACACTAAAAAAGGTGTGGATGAACTGGTAGTCACTCTCAGAAGAAGAGGATATCTGGTTGATGGATTACATGGTGACATGAGACAGAAGCAAAGGGACGATGTAATGTCCAGCTTCAAGAATGGGGAGATCGAAACTCTTGTGGCTACGGATGTGGCTTCCAGGGGAATAGATGTAAAGAACATCGAAGCTGTGTTCAATTACGATATTCCGCAGGATACTGAATCCTATATTCACAGGATAGGCAGGACCGGAAGGGCCGGTAAAGAAGGGCGGGCCTTTACGTTTGCGGCCGGCAGGGAAATATACAGGATCAAGAACATACAAAAACATACCAACACTGTGATCCGCTGCAAAGAACTGCCTTCTGCTGCATAAAGCATCTAACAGTTATTGGTATTGAAATATCCCTTGTTGTGTATATCAAGGGATATTATAGTTCTTTTTAAGTTTGTAAAATGTGTAAAAGCATTTATAAAAGCTGTTCCACAACAGCCATGACAATTTCAAGGGCTATCAGGACTATAACTATCCATTCCAGGAAGTTGGAGTGCTGAATGCGGACCTCTTCTGAAAGCATGGAATAATTGTCCCTTATCACTTCGATCTTGTGGCTGACGCTTTCACTCCACTGGCTGCTTCGCAGCATTTTCAGTACTGATGCGTAGACCCTGGCATAGTAAATGTCCTCTGTGACCTTTATAAGGTTGTTTACCTTTTCTGTAACTTCAGATATCTCTGCATTGTTCTGCATAAGTTGTGTCATTATCAATCTATATTGATGCCTTCTTCTAAACGGAGGAAGCTTATCGGCAAGCACGATGTCGTCGTACATTTTCCCCATCTGGCGGCTCAGTTCCCGATCGTAGTAACGCAATTCGAATACCTGCACATTCGCAAATTCGATGAGATCGAAAAGATCGGAGGGACTGTCTGGATTACAAAGAAGGGCTGAGTCCCATGAGAATATGACAAGGTCTTCTTTGGTATAACTCTGTGTACCTTTGAGGATCTCTTCTCTCATCTGAGGAGAAAAGTTCCTTTTTTCCCCTGCAAGCAGGGGCAATGGATCTATAGATTCGTCCATCCAGTCCATGAGATATATGGTATAGTCTTCAAAGAAATCCGGGTTCAACGCAAAGCCTCTTATGTGAGGTTTGAGTATGTCCGTGAGCGTTCTAAGGTGTAAAAGGAATAGATCCGAAAGTCCTTCCTGTTCTGTAAAAAGCAGCGCAGTTTCTTCCAGGAGAGTAAAATCAGATTCAGGTCTTTCAAAAACTAAACAGAGACTTATTGCCCCTATATCAAAGATGCGGGCAAATACTGTGAACTCAAAGGTACTGCCCACCTTTTCCACAGTGGAGCGACCCATCCTTATCAAAAGAGGAGGTACATCCATTATAATTGACTTTGGCTTTACACGCCGGAAACTTGTCCTGGCAATAAGGAAACTTTCCGAGAGTTCCTTTTCCAGCCAGTCCAGATCTATTTCCAGTCCTATATCATAGATCCTGTAAAACCGAAGTGCTATCAATGGCCTTTATCTCCTGCAGGGAGCATTAAATTAATTATATGAGTTCATTTGTTACTTCCTATAATATGTTATCCATATAGATACAGGCATCGGTTAGAACGGGAAAAGAGTAATATTTTTTATTTAAATCTTGCAATAACAAAGCAGTGACTGCCAGATCTTTCTGCTGCTTTGACAGTATATTTGTAATATTAAATATATGTGATCATTTATTATTAGCGCATTCATTTAATATTTAATGTAGAAGTGATTAAATACAAGAAGGTCATATTTTTGTTTGCATTCCGTAATTGCTGCAATGCGGAAACAGAACCTCCTACGGAGCATGCACCAATAATGCACGAGAAAACAAAAAAACAAAGGATGAAATTGGGGACTCCAGTTCAGGGTGATATATAGGATCATCTGTGCCCTGAACTGGATACAACTATAAGCAGAAGGAAAAGGGCTGAAGCACCGTATTCTGTTCGGTTATACTTGCTGTGATCCATCGCATGATTTTTAACAGCTTCCTTATATTATCAGACCCGAAACCAATACAAGGGCAACGATCATGAGCAAATAAGTGGCCAAAACAACAGCCACCCTTTTCACCCGATTTTTACTTTGCATACCTACCACAATTAAAACCACTATACATACGTATATAAGTCTTTCCTATTTTGCTTGAAAGATCCATTATGTAAAAGCGGTAGTTGATATCTTTGTATTAGATCCGGATACAGCTCTTTTGCTAATTATTTAGACAAGCATGCTTCTTTTTCATTTAATTCTGCGTAATCAATAAATAGTGTAAAAAACACTCATTTATTTTGAGTGGGAAAAGAGCTACTTCATAGCGTAGCAGGCGGTGATCTTTGATAATGTTATCCAGAATACCAATCGTATTGGACAAAGTAGAACAAAAAGACCTGAATAAAGAGATCCTCAGAGCTGCTATTATTGCTGAAATGGACGCTATCAGCCTGTACGAGCAAATGGCAGACCTGACAGATAATGATGAAGTAAGAAGAGTACTGCTGGATGTGGCAAAAGAAGAGAAGACACATGTTGGAGAGTTCCAAGCATTGCTCCTTGAGCAAGATGAAGAGCAGATGAAAGAACTGGAAGCTGGCAAAATGGAAGTTGATGAAGAACTTCAAAAATAAGGAGGAAGATCATTGTTTTCAAAAGCACCAATAAACTTTGAAAGGAGCAGTAAGGAAGATATTGATAAAGAGATCCTGAGAAGCGCCATGATAGCCGAACTTGATGCTATAAACCTTTACGAAGAAATGGCTGCTCTTACGGATGATGAGAAACTCAGAAAGATCTTGCTTGACGTTGCCAACGAAGAGAAGATACATGTGGCCATGTTCGAGACTGTGCTTATGGAAGTGGACAGAGAGTATCTAAGAGTGATGGCAAAATATGCATTGGCGAGAAACAGATGAGAGAGTGGTGCATGATATTCTGAAGAACATTGTAGGAAACATAGACAGATGGAAGTATCCAACTTCCATATTTATCTTGAGATCCTATAGTACAAACAGTGTAAAAATACACGCACATAAATATTACGCCGAATTCAGATATTTAAAAACGACCTTGTTAAACATATCATGCTGTTCAATAGAGCACACATGCCCGCAATTAACAATTATTTCCACCTGAGAATTGCGTATTTTCTTACTGTATTTTAAAGTGTCCTTTAAAAAAAGATAGTCTTCATTTCCTGAAACATACAGAACTTTAATGCTATCATTTAATTCATTTAGCCAGCTTAAACTTTTTGTTGTTTGCGGAACAATATCCAGCCATTTACAAAACTCGTCATAACCTAATTTCTTCGCTTCATTCACAAAGATAGCCCGTGATCTCCTATGGTTCTTTTTAGGCATTATGATATAAGCAAAAAATCTATAAAGGACCATGTAATTGATGATCCTTTTAAAAGTTATTGCCAGGAAAAGCAAAAACCTTGTTTTCAAATTGAATTTGAGGATTCCCCCACCCATGATCAATGAATGGACTTTTTCCGGATATAGTACGGCAAATCGTAAGCATATTAATGAACTAAAGGAAAAGCCCAGAAAGTGAGCTTGTTCAATTTTATAG
>NZ_JBFXHJ010000127.1:0-6332 GCF_050177135.1 Methanomethylovorans sp. | reverse complement strand
TCAGGCAAATATGATGTTCAAAGTGTATTGGCTCATGAGTTTGGACATGGTGTGGGTTTGGGTCATTCAACTGTTACTTCAGCTACCATGTTTAAAAATATTAATTCAGGTACTGTAGACAAAAGAAGCCTTGAACAAGATGACAAAAATGGGATCATTGCAATATACGGGATATAAGGTGGTAGAATGATTGATAGAACAACAAAATATGGATTACTGAGTATTGGATTGCTATCAGTGTTAATTGCAGGTATAGTCTTATCAGGGTATCCAACACAACATTTGCAAAATGGCTCTTCAGAAAAAAACGTGCAACAAGTATCTGTTCAAGTAAGTGATGACAATCTGGAGCAACATGTGGAAGGCAACAATGAAGAAGTAAACTCCCCAAGAATAATAATTCCAATCAGTGGAACGCTTGCATATCTCAATTTTACTGAGCTAAATCAGCGATCTGAATTGATTGTTATTGGCACAGTAAAGGAGATCCTACCTGCAAAGTGGAACACCCCAGATGGAAAAAGGCAAAACGATTCAATTGATAATATTGGTGGAAATGCTACCATGTACACTGATATCGTCATAACTGTGGACAAGTATCTTAAGAACCCCCTTAACCAAAAGGAGGTCAGAGTTCGTATTGAAGGAGGAGAAGATGAAGTTGTAGGTATAGCTGTCGATTATGAACCCTCTTTTAAAGAAGGTGAAAAAGTTTTACTATACCTTCGGGAGGATACATATCCCTTATTTAATAAAATCGGCCCAAAGCACTATCTTGTAAGTGGATATTATTTAGGCAAATTCACTTTAACCGATGATGGACTGGCTGTAAGGGAATATGAGTATGTGGAGCAGAAAGAATTGCTGGATTCAATTGAAAAAGGGTATGAACCGGAAATAAAGAGTTTTGAAGAGGTTAAGGAATAACCTTTTCTCTTTCTTTCATTTGTTTACCATTAGGCTTAATAAATCATGTGTTTACCATTAGGCTTAATAAATCATGTTTAAAACCTTGTTACCTTTCTTTTCCTCTTGGTGGCCTTCTGATAAGGCAGTTCCAGCTATTGCCTACCAGGTCAAGTCGGTCTGCGCGTTTGAGCCCTTCGTAGACAAGCATTTGATTCTGAGGGTCCTTATACCGTAAAAAAGCTCTCTGTATCATTTTATCTTTTCTGGAAGTTGCAACATAGATGTTCTTGCCTGTGAAGGGATCAATTCCCGTATGGAACATGCATGTGGCAGCAGTCATGGGTGTGGGTGTGAAATCCTGCACTTGTTCTGTGTATCTTCCGGTGTCTCTGATGTATTCTGCTGTTTCGATCATGCTGTTAAGGGTGCATCCTGGATGGCCAGACATCAAAAATGCTACAAGGTACTGGTCTTTGCCCACTTTCCTGTTGATCTCCTTGTACTTTTGCTCGAATTTTTCAAATACTTCCCTGCGGGGTTTTTTCATGGCATCGGTGACTGCGTTGCAGTAATGCTCTGGTGCTACCTTCAGCTGTCCGCTGACGTGGTGGGCACACAGTTCTTCCATATACTTTTCGTCAAGGAGTGCCAGATCGTAACGTACGCCATAACCAACGAAAACCTTTGATATGCCTGGTATTTCCCGCAGTCTTCTCATCAGTTCTATCAGTTTCTTATGGCTTGTGTCAAGTGAGGGGCAAACCTGTGGATGAATACATAATTTGTCCGTACATGTCCCTTTCTTTTCCCACTTTTCACATTTCATTCCATACATGTTCGCAGAAGGGCCACCAAGACCATTGATAACACCTTTGAATCCCTTGATCTTCTTCAGCCCTTCAGCTTCTCTCAGGATCGATCCAATACTGCGGCTTGAGATGGTTCTTCCCTGATGCAGGACGATGGCGCAGAAAGAGCAGGAACCAAAACATCCTCTGTGGGTGGTGATGGAGGACCTGGCCATGTCAAGGGCAGGTATGGGTTCTTTGTACGAGGGGTGTGCGCTCCTTGTATATGGCAGCTCATACACATGGTCCAATTCCTTTTCATTAAGAGGACGCATGGGTTTGTTCTGTATGATCACTGTTTTCGGATGGGCCTGTACTATCCCTCTTCCCCTTACGGGGTCCTGCTCATCGAATGTAAGCTTGAACGCTTTGGAATAGAGCACTTTGTCATTTAAGACTTCGGTGTAGGAAGGTATCTCGATATTGTTCCTGAGCATTTCCTCTTTTTTTTCCTTCCATATTTTGACTTCCAATTTCCAGACAGTGCCGTCAATGTCAGTTATGTCTTTTACCGGTACGCCTTTATCCAATCTTTCTGCTATCCGAAGTATCTGCAATTCTCCCATGCCATAGACCAGGAGGTCGGCAGGTGTGTCTGCCAGAATAGACTGGCGCACTTTGTCCGACCAATAGTCGTATTGAGCAAAACGGCGCAAAGAAGCTTCTATGCCACCTATCACCAGAGGTACATCAGGATATGCTTCACGCAACCTGTTGGAATAGACAATGGTTGCTCTGTTCGGTCTCATTCCGGGTTTATTGCCAGGGGAATATGCATCTTCATGGCGTAACCTCTGGGAAGGCGTATAGTTGCTCACCATTGAGTCTGTATTTCCTCCACTAACGGCGAAGAACAGGCGTGGCTTTCCTAATCTTTTAAAGTCTTCTACACTATCCCATTTAGGTTGCGCAATAATGCCTACTCTGTATCCGGCATCTTCAAGGACCCTGCCGATGATGGCTGTTCCAAATCCTGGATGGTCTACGTAGGCATCCCCGGTCACAATGATCACATCAAGTTCTTCCCAGCCTCTTTGCTTTGCCTCCTTAAGGTCCATCGGGAGGAACTGTGAAACAAAAGAAGTTTGTTCTTTCTTTTTTGATGTCATGATCAGATGATCTTGAATATACTTTTAGCCATGCGGTATGATAGTTCTATCTGGCGTTTCACGTTTTCAGAAGTAGGCTCTCCATGTCCTGGGTACATCGTTCGTACATCCAGCTGTGTAAGTCTTTGTATAGATCCACTTATCTTTGAGGAGTTACCACCTATGAAATCCGTACGTCCTATACTACCTTGAGGGAATACCGTATCTCCTGAGAACAATGACTTTGATACTGGTTCATAAAGGCATATGCCTCCGGGTGTGTGCCCAGGTGTATGTATAATTTGCAGATGTTCTCCATTTCCGATGGGTATGCTTTCTCCTTCATCCAGCAGGACATCAGGCTTAAAAGAAGGTGCCCTGCTATCAAAGGCCGCAGCTGCGCTGGCTTCATCGTGATGTAACAATTCTACATCATCCTTGTGGATAGCTATAAGTGCCCCGCTTTTTCTGGCAATGGCCTCTGCAGCTGCAGTGTGGTCATAGTGGCAATGAGTAAGAATGATGAGTTCAAGATCGTTGATATCGATGCTTTTTTCGATCTCTGCTATCAAGGCATCCGCGTTGATGCCTGTGTCTATCAGCACTTTGCCATTGATAAGATACGAATTTGCATCATAGTAACCAGTATGGAATTTCTTTACGTTCATGTTCCTTATCCCTGTTCCCTATATATGGTCCTTAGAGGCCGAAAACCCTTATAGTGTTTTTCCTGGTGATATCTGCTATATCTTTTTCTTCTATTCCTTTGAGCTTTGAGATCCACGGAATGGAATCAAGAACGAATGCAGGTTCATTCCTGCCTTTGCGAGGGGAAAGATATGGACTATCCGTCTCAAGAAGCATGTGCTCCAATGGCACTTCCTTTGCTATTTCCTGGTGATGTTCCGAAAAACATGCCAAAGTGGGAACTGATATAAAATGTCCGGCATCTACTATATTTCTCATGGTTTTGAGACTCCCGCCATAGCAGTGAAATATCACTTTGTCGAGGTGTCCTGACAATCCCAGTGCAACATCTTCTGCTTCTCTGCCGTGTATCACAAGTGGCTTGTTGTATCTTTCTGCAAGTTCTATGACCTGTTTGAAAACTTCTATCTGTCTATTTCTTTCAGCGTTTGAGGTGAAGTAATGATAATCAAGCCCTGCTTCCCCTATTCCAACTATGTATGTGACGTGATCTTCTATAAAACTTAACATGCTTTTTACTTGTTCATTAGTAGCTTCCGGTGATAAATGGGGGCTGAACCCCAGAGTTGCATGGATATGGTCGTATTTATGTGCAAGCTCAAGGGTTGAGATATTGGTCTTTGGATCAACTCCGGAATTTATCATTTGCTCTACGCCAGCATCAAGGGCACGTTGTATGGTTGCCTCTCTATCCTTATTGAATTTTGGAAAATCAAGATGGCAGTGTGAATCTATAACTTGGAAATCCATGGTTATTTCTATTGGTTGCTGAAATCATAAAGGGAACGATTCAGAAGATCTGTATGCAATGCAATTAACCACAGGTCTATAAAGAAAAAGAACTCCAGGCATTGTTGCCTGGTAATTCAATAATCAATAGGTTTCACTGCATATTCCATAGTTTTTTCTTGTCAAGCAGGATATTTATGGCTGTTACAAGTGCGTCCACTGATGCTGTCACAATATCAGTGCTTGCAGCGTGGGCTGTTACCATGCGTCCATCTTCGTCCTCTACACCTATAGTGACTTCGGCAAGAGCATCAGCACCTCCAGTGATGGCTTCAATGCGGAAGTCCCGTATCTTGACCTTTGTGTATCCGGCGATCATTTGCTGTACTGCCTTAACGGCTGCATCAACCGGTCCGGTACCAATGTTGGATGCAACTGCTTCCTCATCACCAATAATGGCTCTGACCACTGCAGTTGGTGTTGTGAGGTTGCTTGTCATTACTGAAAGTTCCTTGAGTTTTATGGTCTCGCTGCCAAGGTTCCTTCCCAGTACATCTGATGCAACGGCATGCAGATCAGCATCACATATCCTTTTTCCTTTGTCTGCGATAGCCTTTATCCTTCTGACTATCTCGTCCAGCTGCTCTTCAGTGGTCTGGATGCCGGCATCTTCCAGTGATTTCTGAACAGCGTGCTTACCTGCATGCTTACCCAGCACGATACGTCTTTTGTGGCCTACCATCTCTGGCGTCATGATGCCGGGTTCGAATGTATCTGCCTTGGTAAGCACTCCGTGGGTGTGGATGCCAGACTCATGAGCAAAGGCATTCTCGCCAACAATAGGCGTGTTCGGGGGTATGTGTATGCCTGTATATTTCTCGACCATTTTAGACGTTTCAAGCAGGTATTCTGTATTAATGTTCGTCTTTGCACCATAGATCGATTGCAGGCACATGACCACTTCAGCAAGATTGGCGTTACCGGCTCTTTCTCCAATGCCATTTACAGTTACTTGTACCTGGCTTGCTCCAGCCTCAACTGCCATAAGGCTGTTAGCCACTGCTATTCCAAAGTCATTATGGCAATGTACGTCTATGGGAATCTTTACTTCCTTACTGACTGTACCTACCAGCTGGTACATACGGGAAGGAGACATTATTCCCACGGTATCGGGCACGTTGATGATGTCGCACCCTGCTCCCTCTACTGATTTATATACCTGTGTGAGGTAATCAATATCAGTACGCGTGGCATCCATGGCCGAGAACATACATTTCACACCATGGTCCTTTATGTACTGAACTGCATCCACAGCCATTGTAAGAACTTCTTCTTTGCTCTTCTTTATTGTGTGGATCCTCTGTATGTCAGACGTGGACACAAATGTATGTATCATGTTCACATCCGTGTCCAGGCACGCGTCCAGGTCTTTTGTCAGCACTCTTGCAAGACCACACACGTCCAGTCCAAGGCCTTCGTTGGCGATAGCTTTTACAGACTGTTTATCTCCATCAGAGGAAATAGGGAATCCGGCTTCAAGGACATCTATCCCAAGCTTGTCCAGTTGCCTTGCGATTTTCAGCTTCTGGTCATTTGTCAGGGATACCCCGGGTGTCTGTTCGCCATCGCGCAGTGTGGTATCGAAAATAGTTATTTTCTTGTTCAACAGCGGTTCTGTGTTATAAAAAACGATCCCTCAGTTGCACTTCTGCGCTCATAGTAATCATAAAGTTGTGTCAACTTATTATATTTAAATGTTTCTTTTGCTCTTACTATCTCCATTAATTTTTTACATATTTCACTCAGCTGGCCCACAACATTTTTATAGTAAGGTGAACTTGTAGGGGTGCTCGCAAGGGGCGTTGCAGCGCGGAAACGCAATGCAGCTCGCTTGAGAGGTAATAACATTAAGTTATCATCGATTAATGTCCGTTTTGTTGTGTTCGTGCCTTGTTTCGCAAGGTATATATACGAAGACGGTCATTAAGGTGATTCCCGCACAACAACTGTTGTGCGTGACAATCACCGCCTTATCGTAAGTGGAGACAGG
>NZ_JBFXHJ010000126.1:0-6355 GCF_050177135.1 Methanomethylovorans sp. | reverse complement strand
AAAGCAATATCCAAAGATAACCACGATACAATGCTTACAGGGGTCAGCACTTATAGTAGTGCGATGATCAAAAGAGCTGATCTGATGAGCAGCATCTCCAGTGTAACGCAAACAAGGTCCGTGTTTATAATAAAAGGTCCAACCAAGTCAGAAACTGTGGAGAACACAGTTCTTATCGAAGAAAAAGAACTGGATAGAATGGCCGGACCAGAGGAGTTCGTAAGCCTCATTGACGAGAAAACAAAATATAAAAAACATTGATGTTTTTTATTTCAGTTGTGGACCAAATCCAAAAATCTAATTATATGAAGATACTTTAAGAGCCTATAATGACCACCAATATAGGAGTTTTAGTATCAGGCAGAGGTTCCAACCTTCAGTCTATCATCGACCATGTGGAAAGCGGCTATCTAAAGAACGTAAAGATCAGCGTGGTCATCAGTGATGTTAAAGATGCTTATGCATTAGAGCGTGCAAAGATGCATGGGATAGATGCTGTTTTTATTGATCCGCAAGCCTATGGAAGCAAGATAGGATTTGAAAAAAAGATAATTGGAACATTGCAGCTTTATGGTGTGGATCTGGTGCTGCTCGCGGGATACATGAGGATCTTAGGAAGTGAAGTGATCCGGACATATAAAGATAGGATCATGAACATACATCCTGCGTTGCTTCCTTCTTTTAAAGGTCTGCATGGTCCCAGACAGGCACTTGAATATGGTGTCAAGGTCGCAGGATGTACTGTACATTTCGTTGATGAGGGAATGGATAGCGGGCCCATAATACTCCAGAGCTGCGTACCTGTGAAAGATAATGATACAGAGAGCACTCTTGCCTCACGGATACTGGAACAGGAACACAGGATATTCCCAGAAGCAGTAAAACTCTTCACTGAGGGTAAACTTAAAGTGGATGGCAGGATTGTACTACGCAGATAGAACTAACCTTAAAACAGCTTGTAATTGGATGATACCATGTCCTATATTTCAGAGATAGACCCCGAGATCGCCGAAGCACTGAAGCTAGAAGCGAACCGCCAGGACTACAAACTCAACCTCATAGCATCTGAGAACTATACGAGCCGTGCGGTCATGGAAGCACAGGGCTCGATAATGACGAACAAATATGCTGAAGGTTACCCCGGTAAGAGGTACTACGGAGGCTGTGAATTCGTAGATATTGCCGAGAACCTGGCGAGAGATAGAGCAAAGGCCATATTCGGCGCAGAGCATGTGAACGTGCAACCCCATTCCGGCTCAGGTGCCAATATGGGAGTATATTTCTCAGTACTCAAACCAGGGGACACAATAATGTCCATGGACCTTTCACACGGAGGCCATCTTTCACACGGAAGTCCTGTCAATTTCGCCGGCCAGCTTTACAAGATAGTACCCTATGGAGTATCCAGGGAAACAGAGGCATTGGATTACGATGTACTTATGGAGATGGCAAAGCAGGCAAAACCCCGGATGATCGTGTGCGGGGCATCTGCTTATTCCCGCACCCTTGACTTCAAGCGCTTCAGAGAGATAGCTGATGAAGTTGGCGCATATCTGCTGGCAGATATCGCCCATATTGCCGGACTTGTGGCAGCCGGAGTACATCCAAGTCCTGTACCTTACGCGGATTTCGTGACCACCACCACCCATAAGACCCTGCGGGGGCCCAGGGGTGGAATGGTCATGTGCAGGGAAGAATATGCAAAAGCGCTTGATAAGGCCATATTCCCCGGAATACAGGGTGGACCCCTTATGCATGTGATAGCTGCAAAGGCTGTAGCCTTCAAGGAAGCCCAGAGCGAACAGTTCAGACAGGACCAGGAACAGACAGTAAAGAATGGAAAAATGCTCGCTGAGAGCCTCATTGAGAGGGATTTCAACATTGTTTCAGGAGGTACCGACAACCATGTAATGCTCCTGAACCTCAACAAGTTCAATATAACTGGAAAAGAGGCTGAAGCAGCCATGAGCAAGGCTGGCATCATCCTCAACAAGAACACCATACCTTTCGAGACCAGAAGTCCGTTCATTACCAGCGGTGTCCGGATAGGTACCCCTGCTGCAACCACCCGGGGTATGAAAGAGATGGAAATGGTGGACATTGCGGGTTTCATAGAGAACGTGATCCTTAACATTGGCAACGAGCAGGCTCTTATGGAGATCAGTTCTGATGTGGAACAGCTCTGTAGCAGGTTCCCGATATATAAGTAAAGAGGTGAGTGGCGTGGTGGACGAGGAATATAGCACAAGGGTGATCGATGGGCGCAGCCTTGCAAAGAAAGTGGAGGAAGAGGTAAAGAAGGGCGTAGAGGCACTTAAAGCGGAAAAGGGCATAACTCCTGGTCTTGCCACCATTCTGGTAGGGGAAGACCCTGCTTCAAAGATGTATGTACGCCTTAAGCACAAAGCATGCGAAAGGGTAGGCATACATGCGGAAGACCATGATCTTCCGGCCACGATCTCACAGGAGGAGCTTATAGCTCACATTCAGCAGCTCAACCAGCGGAACGACATTCATGGGATACTGCTGCAACTACCTCTTCCACGACATCTTAACGACAAGGAGGCCATGCTGGCCATAGATCCCAGGAAGGATGCCGATGGATTTCATCCGTACAACATGGGGAATCTCCTGATAGGTAATGAGGGCTTTGTGCCCTGCACTCCCAAAGGAGTTATCCGGGCAATGGAAGAGCATGGTGTCCAGATACAGGGCAAGCATGCCGTTGTTGTCGGGCACAGCAACGTTGTGGGAAAGCCCATGGCTGCAATGCTGATCAACCGTAATGCTACTGTTTCGGTGTGTCACGTATTCACCCAGAACCTTGAACAATACACTCTTGATGCAGACATACTCGTAGTTGGCACAGGCGTCAAACACCTCATCAAGGCCGACATGGTAAAAGAAGGAGTTGTCGTTTTTGATGTAGGGATCACCGAAGAGAATGGAAAGGTGTACGGTGATGTGGATTTTGAGAACGTTATCAAAAAAGCCTCCCTCATAACCCCCGTACCCGGAGGGGTGGGACCGATGACAATTTCCATACTCATGCAGCATGTGCTGATGGCAGCTAAAGATGCGTCTACATAGAGATAGATGCAGTATATGTCGATTCCATACTTTGTCGGATAGAAAATGTTCGTTGATGCAGACATCTGCGGTTTGAAAGTTGGTGATGAACACCCTGTAAGGATAATGGGAGTTATTAACCTCAGCCAGGAGTCTTTTTACAGATCATCTGTGGTGAACATAGACTCCATACTGGACAAGGCACACGGTATGGTGGACGGCGGTGCCACTATCCTGGATATAGGAGCACGTTCCACATGGCTGCTTGCAAAGCCAGTGATAAGCAGGGAAGAGGAAATACAAAGGCTTGTACCTGCACTTGATATTCTGAAAGATAATATTGATGCTCTCATTTCAGTGGATACGATGTTTGCTGACATTGCTGAAAAGGCTCTTGAACTGGGAGCCGACATGATCAACGATGTTTCCGGTTTCAAAGCTGATGAGAGAATGCTGGATGTTCTGGTGGAGCATGGCTGTCCTGCAGTGGCCATGGCCACCGAGAAGATTCCCGGCGATCCGATAAGTATGGATGCCATAATGGACTCCCTGGCCGGCATCATCAGGCAGGCACATGACAAAGGCATGGACACCAGCAAGCTCATTCTTGACCCTGCAATCGGTAAATGGGTGCCTGAAAAGATACAAATATACGATTTCGAGACCATCGACCAGTTCGACAGACTGAAAGTGTTCCACAAACCACTCCTTGCAGCGATATCGCGCAAATCCTGCATTGATGCAGTATTGCACAGGCCGCCAGAGGAGAGATTGTATGGTACCTTGGCTGCCACTGCTATTGTGGTACACAAGGGAGCACACATCATAAGGACACATGATGTACCCCAGACAATGGATGTGGTAAAAGTGGCTGCAGCCATGCGCAGCAGGCAGTCTGTGGTAAAAGAGAATGGTTTTGAGGTCTCTGTGCTGAACATTGTGGACCCTGAAGATGCTGTGCGGACCATGAACGAGATGGGTGTCACCGGGATCGGCTCCCGGATAATGAAAAAGAAAACCGTTTCCAGGGTACTGAGAATATCCAATATAACCACCACTGAAGCCCTGATAATTAAGCAGGAGATACTGGCAAGAGGAGGCGATGCGGCCCTTGAACGCAATGCTGTGTCCCATGAGACAGAAAACACTGACATCCTTATAATGGGAACGATATTGCAGCTTGAAAAGCTTGCAAAAAAACTGGAATACCAGGCCCGTAACCTGCCTGTTATTTCCAGGATGATCCTGAATACCCTGCAGCTTGATGATAATGTGGAGTACCGCTATTTGAGGGAGCTATGATCATCTCTTCTTCAAAACCATTCGAGGAAGTGCTTGCCGCCCTTGAGGGTATTGACAATATTTTTGTGATCGGCTGCAATGTCTGTGCTGCAAGGCTGCATGTGGGAGGCGAGCCTGAAGTGCTTGACATGTGCGATAAACTGAAAGCAGCCGGGAAACATGTTGTCGGCTGGGTTCTGCCCACTGCCGCCTGCAGCATTCGATCCCCTGAAACGCTCGTGGAGAAGGACCCGGATATACAGAAAGCTGATGCTATCCTTGTCATGGCATGCGGCAGCGGTACTTCAATAGTATCCAGACTTGTGGATGTACCGGTCTATCCTTCCAACAACACTGATTCTCTGGGAGGAAGGTCAGGGGAACAGGTTCTCCCACAGCTATGTGAGATGTGCGGTGCATGCAATATACAGGAATTCGGAGGCATATGCCCTAAGGCCAACTGCCCTAAAGGCTTGCTCAACGGTCCATGCGGAGGATCCATATCCGGTAAATGCGAGGTTGACCCCGAAAAGGACTGCGCATGGGAACTTATCTACAGGCAGCTTGAAAAAATTGGGAGGCTGGAGCTGCTGGAGAAGGTGATCGAGCCGAGAAGATACTGCTGATAATTTTACGTCTAATATTGAAGCTTCAAAAGACTTGAAAAGAAAATGTATAAAGAGGTGCAGGTCAGCGCCAAACAATACAGGGAATACAAAGAAAATCGGTAATCAAAGAAGAGAAACACGTCATTAGACCACTGGAAAACAAAGATCTGTACCCTCGATACTTTTTTTTATCCATCCTAAGTCCCATATAGAAACCTATTTATAACATAATAAGGGTTGAATATTCGATATGTCTACTCCGACATAACGCTGCTGGCAGCATTTAAGAAAATAAGACTACCTGGCCAAAACCTGCCGGCAGCTCAATCCCAAGATAGTTTTGATCTAAATATAAGGTGGTGTCCTGCATGGATAAAAAGAACCAGACGTTACTTACGGCTGCAATAGTGATCATCATGATCATAGCTCTTGCCGCTGTATTCATGAATTCAAATAATGAAGAACAGCAAGCTCAACAACAGGATCAGCAACAAGGATCTCAGCCTACACAGATCAACGTTGCTGCAGCTGCTAGCCTCACTGAAGCATTCACAGACATTGAAAAAGAATTTGAGGCAGAAAATTCAAACATCGATATTGTTTATAACTTTGCAGCATCAGGAACTCTCCGTACACAAATAGAAGCTGCTCCGGAAACAGCAGATGTATTTGCTTCAGCAGCTCAGGACCAGATGGACATGCTGGCATCCAAAGGATTCATATATAACGATACGCGAGAGGACTTCGTAGAAAACTCACTGGTAATGATAACTCCATCAGGAAATGCTCTTGGACTTATCGGCATGCAAGATCTTACCAAGACCGAAGTGGAAAAGATTTCCATGGGTAATCCTGATACTGTACCTGCTGGAAAATATGCAAAAGAAGGACTGACTAACGCAGGGCTTTGGGATAATGTATCAAGGAAGACACTTTTAGCAGAAAATGTTAAACAGGCCCTTGTTTATGTCGAAACAGGAGAAGCCGAAGCAGGATTTGTATTCAGTACAGATGCATCATCTGCAAAGAACGGTTCAATTGAAGTCATTGCTTCAGTTCCCGTAACCACACCTATTACTTATCCCATAGCTGTAGTGTCAGCTACACAACATAAGGACGATTCCCAGATGTTCATAGATTTCGTCACAGGAGAAAAAGGTAAATCCATACTGGAACAATATGGCTTCAGTATTCCTCAGACCGGATGAACTCAAATGCTTGACCAGGTATGGTTCCCTTTATACATAACGCTTAAGATATCACTGGTATCTTCGTTAATAGTGGCAATACTGGGTACCTTGATATCCTATATCCTGGCCAGAAGGGAATTCATGGGCAAGTGGCTTATCGATTCACTGGTCACTCTACCTATGATACTTCCCCCTACAGTAACCGGA
>NZ_JBFXHJ010000125.1:0-6392 GCF_050177135.1 Methanomethylovorans sp. | reverse complement strand
TTGCACTCCTCTCTATCGATGACCCGAGTGAATTCGGTATCGCAGATATGGATGTGAACAACAGGATACACCGTTTTCTGGAAAAACCGGGCCCCGGTGAAATATTCAGTAATCTTGCAAGTACCGGTATCTACATGTGCGACCCTGATATCTTAGACATGATACCTGAAAAACAGGCATATGATTTCGCCCGTGACCTGTTCCCAAAGCTCCTTAAAAATGGGGAAAATATCAATGGAGTGCTTGCCAGAGGAAATTGGACAGATGTCGGAAGTCCTGCTGCCTACAGACAGGCACAACGCTGGATGCTGGCAGGAATGCCGGGAACAATTATAGAAGGGCGCTTTACCACCAAGGACGCCCGTATCAATGGCCCCTTACACCTTGGTCACAACGTATCCGTAGGCTCTAATTCAGCTATTGTGGGACCTATCATCATAGGTGAGAACACAGTTATTGGGGATAACGTACTCATCGGACCATATACGACCATTGGTTCAAATTGTACGATAGACGATGACAGCAGGATATTATCATCTTATATTTTCAATGATGTGACCGTCGGAAAGAACACAAATGTATCTGGTAGCATCATCGACAACCGCACAACAGTAGGTAACAACTGCAGCCTGGAAAATGGAACTGTGATCGGACCCGATGTAGTAGTAGGCAGTGGAGCTACAATACATTCTAATGTAAAGATCTGGCCAAAACAAACAATAAAGGAAGGAGTGAGCGTCAAGGAGAATATTGTCAGTCGCTTCTGACATCTTTTTTGTTCCTGCCCTCGGGCTGTGCAAATATGAACAAATTAAAAAAATGGATTTTAATATCACTTCTCATCAGCCTTATCTCAGGGGCCTTGGTAATAGCATTAACTTTTGATGCCAGCACTCTGGAAGCTATCGTTCAGATCAAAACTGAATACATAATTCTGGCTGTGCTATTACACATATTTTCTTTATTTATGCAAGGCATCCGGATCAAAACGATGTGTGGGGCTTTAGGATATGACATTAGTATAAAGGAAGCTACTAAGATAGTCACTTCAAGCATGTTTGTGGCAGCCATCACCCCTGCAGCGGTAGCAGGGGAGCCTTTACGTGTTCATCTGTTAAACAGAAGAGCTATTCCCCTTGGCAAGGCAACTGCTGTGATCCTTGGAGAACGGCTGATGGATGCACTCCTGATATTATCACTTGTTCCCCTTTCTTTGTACGTGATGAGAGAATTCCTGACAAGTGCCGGTGCAAACACAAACATCGACACAGCCTTTATGATAGGAGAAATAGTTCTTTTGTGCCTATTCTCAATATTGATCTATGGACTTTGGAAACCAAAACAAACCCGTAAGGTCATGTATTTCCTCGTTCATCTTTATAGTCGCTTATTTGGAAAAAAGACAGAAACTATGCTGCCCGGTATCCTGGAGCGTGTTGATACAGAACTGGAACACTTACACGACAGCGTTGCAATATTCATAAAAGAGGGACGAAAAGGTTTATTATCAGGCATGGGATGTACCGTCATAGTGTGGGCTTTGGACTTTGCCGTACTCCCAGTACTCCTGGTTGGATTGAACCAGCAGTTTCAGCCCCTTGTAGCCTATGCTTCCCAGATAATCCTGATGGTCATAATGGTAGTATCGATCACCCCGGGTGCAGGGGGAGTGGCTGAACTCGGTGCTTCGACACTTTTCTCTTTCTTTGTAGGCTCGTCGCTTATAGGAATTGTTGTTGTGGCATGGAGAGCAATAACATTCTACATGAACCTGGCAGTAGGCGGATTCGTGAGCCTGAAAATAATAAAAGATACTGATTATATCAAGCGCATGTTCAAATAGATCAGGAGCTTATATCTCAATATATCTCAGAATATCTGATTTAACACCTGTTTTATCCATGAGTTCCTGAGTGTTTTTATAAGGTCTTTCTCTGAAGATGTTTGCTGCCATTGCTTTGCCCATTCCGGGGACTCTTTGCAAAAGTCCCAGTTCTGCATTATTAACATTAAGAGGATATGATATTGCAGTTACAGAACGGAATCCGTGATCAATTACCGTTACGTCTGTATAATGCCCTGTTGCCCTTTTTGCCGGAATACCAATAAGTAAAGGATAGGAACCCATCTGACGTCCGAAAGTTGTATTCCCGTCGTTTACTTCAAGCAGTACATTCCGCAGGATTGTTCCTGCTGGCACTACTTTTCGTAACATGGGAAGATCGATGTCCTTTCTGACCTTCTCTTTATAACGCAGGAATTCTTTCTTATGCCTGCCAACTGCAGCGTCATTCCCGAACATTGGAGTTCCCTCAAAAGCTATAACCTGCCTGATGTTGATTCGGCGAAGCAATAATTCAGAATCAAGCACCTTTTTAAGGAAATCATAATTGAGTCTGAAAGTTTCTTTTGTTTCTCCCATTAGCCCATGCACGAAATTAAGACCAGGAAGAAGTTCAGGCATCCCACTTGTCCCTCTTTTTACTCCAATTTCGTTAATAAGCTCTATAGCACTGAGCATCTCATATGGCATTACCTTGAGACCATTTCTTCTGATCACGTCAGGATCAGCACTTTCCATACCCATAGCAGCCACATCTCCAGAAGTGTGATATTTAACTATAGTAGTAAGTATCTCCTCACTTTCATCTGGAAAAGCAGCTATTGTCGCAGGATTGGCATTATCCATGTGCAATACCTGCAGGCCGGGAGCTACAGCACGTATTCCCCTGTAAAGAGATTCAATTGCCATGGGATAAGGAACAGGCAAGTCCCCTCCCTTATCCTTAGACTGATACGATAGCAGATCAGGCTGCCGTCCAATACGGAAATATCGGGCACCTTCTTCATATAGAGCCTGGACCTCCGCGATCACATCTTCTACAGGCCTATGGTCTGGTTTTCCATAGAAAGGTTCAGTGCAGAAAGAACAATGTTTTCTGCGTCCGCATCCTCTGTAAGTCTCAAGTTCACACATAACATCAGGATAATCCGGATGTTGCCTGATTATGAAAGCCCCTTTTTTCGCCCATCTGCCGATATCCTGCACGGACCTGAAACGCTCAGTTACATTTACGGGGTCTTCTAACTTCCCATCATTTAACAGATCATACACGAATGCTTCTACATCAGCTCCGCAACAATAGGCATTTTCCAGTCCCGATAAACTGGATGCCCTCTTGCCACCCTCTGAACTGAAACCTAATCTGATAGGGCCTCCCAGTACCACCTTGCCTGTTGCAGTACGACTAAGGATATGCAATTCTTCTAAGCTGACAGGTGTGGAACGGAGGTACTTTCCCGGTACGGTCATTCCGGCAATTATCACAACAAGATCTGCTTCCCTGATGATCTTCTCATGGACCTTGGGGTTGAGCCTTATGCTGTCGATAGCGGAATAGAAAATGTCCTGCATATGAATGCCCTGCTCCCGCATTGCTCCAGCAAGGTATCTGATATAAGGAGAGATATAAGGAGGAACACCAAAACAGGCTGGTTCATCCACATAACCATCAATGATAAGCGCTTTCATTTTTCCTCGGAAGGTTCTCAGCTGAAGCTCGCTGGCGACAGATGAATTACTATGCATAAACCTGGTTGCCTATTTATATATCTTGCACATAACCTAACTAGTTTTACAATCCAAGACCATGAGGTTATCATATGAGAAGCGATAAGACCAAGAAAGGAATAGAACGTGCACCCAACCGTTCCCTGCTCAGGGCAACAGGTCTAACAGATGCAGAAATGGAAAGACCCTTCATTGCTGTGGTCAACTCATGGACAGAACTGATACCAGGACACATTCACCTGGACAAGCTATCAGAAGCAGTAAAGGCAGGCATAAGGAGTGCAGGTGGCGTTCCTTTTGAATTCCATACCATCGGGATATGTGATGGGATCGCAATGGGCCATGAAGGAATGAAGTATTCTCTTCCAAGCCGCGAAGCTATTGAAGATTCCATTGAACTCGTGCTCCAGGGACATCAGCTGGACGCGATGGTCATGATAACAGCATGTGACAAGATCACACCCGGACACCTCATGGCTGCCGGAAGACTCGATATTCCCACCATCGTCGTGACCGGCGGTCCCATGATGCCGGGATTTGTGGACGATGAATACAGAGACCTTATATCTGTCTTTGAGGGAGTTGGCGCATGCCGCTCTGAGAAAATGGCAGATGATAAGCTCCAGCAACTTGAAGAATGTGCCTGTTCAGGGGCCGGGTCATGTGCAGGCATGTATACCGCCAACACCATGGCATGCATGACCGAAGCCCTTGGGCTGAGCCTTCCAGGCTGCGCCACAACACACGCAGTAGATGCAAAGAAGACACGCCTGGCCAAGACCTCAGGCGAGCGTATCGTTGCCATGGTAAAGGAAGGGCTCACCGCCCGAAAGATAGTCACCATGGAAGCCTTTGAGAACGCTATCATGGTTGATATGGCAATTGGTGGAAGTACGAACACCACACTGCACTTGCCTGCCATTGCTCATGCTTTCGGACTGCAGCTCACATTGGATACTTTTGATAAGCTTAGCCGCACCACCCCTCATATTACATCCCTGAAGCCCGGAGGCATAAACTATATGCTGGACTTTGACAGGGCAGGAGGAATACAGGCCATCATCCGGAAGCTTAGCACAAAAATGCATCTTGATCAGATAACAGTTACAGGAAAAACCGTTGGTGAGAACCTGGAAGGTTTTGTGGTCCTTAACCCCAAGATGAATGCTCAGGTCATTAAGACACTTGACTCACCCTTCCATGAAGAGGGTGGGATCGCAGTACTTAAGGGAAGTCTTGCACCAGATGGTTCAGTAGTAAAACAGGCTGCAGTCAGTCCAAAGATGCTTAAGCACAGCGGCCCTGCGAAGGTCTTTGACAGCGAGGAGACCGCTATGGCAGCCATCCTTGCAGGAAAGATCAAATCCGGAGACGTTGTTGTCATCCGCTATGAGGGACCAAAAGGTGGGCCAGGAATGAGAGAAATGCTCTCCCCCACATCCGCAATTGCTGGAATGGGACTAATAGAATCAGTAGCTCTTGTCACTGATGGCAGGTTCTCCGGTGGTACCCGTGGCCCATGTATAGGCCATGTATCCCCTGAAGCCCAGGAAGGTGGCCCCATTGCCCTGGTGCAGGAGGGAGATATCATTGAGATCGATATCCCTGCGAGGAAACTTGACCTGAAAGTATCTGAGGAAGAGCTGGCAAAAAGAAAAGCAACGTTCAAGCCCCCGGAGAAGAAGATCACTGGCTATCTTGCAAGATACAGGAAATATGTAAGTTCTGCAAGCAAAGGTGCTATCTTCGAATGATGTGCAGAAAAAACCTGCACAGTTATATTTTTTCATACACTATAGATCACAAATACCTGTTAAGAATTTTTGGAGGTAATCTATGGAAATCACAGGTATCTGCAACATATGCAGCATGGCCGGAAAAATGTACACTTGCTCCTTTTGTGGAAAAAATGTATGTGTACGGTGCTTTAACCATGATAAGAGGACATGTATTCAATGCGCTGGCTCAGGACGTTCTGGCTCTGACATTATTTATGGAAAAGGTCGCATCTGAATTAGATACATTAAGGCCTGAGCAGATATTCTACACCATCTTCTATTTCTACCTGCAAAGAACGATCTGAGATCATGAGATTTATCTGTGCATCGATTTCTTCTGCACTGAACTTCTTGGACACAAGTCCTTTGATGATGGACCTTTTTATCCGTGCACCATGTGGCAGATACATAAGGATGTTACTTTGAAGCCGCTCATTCACGGGCATACTGCTTGAGTTCATTTTAAAGCTGTCATTTATCCGGGCAGGATTTTGGACGACATCTGATCCCAAGGGAGGTACGGGATGCATTTGTATCCCTGAGGATGACGGATCTGCTGCAGCAAATGGAGGCATTTGCATATCATTTCCTGAAGCAGGTACAGGCATGGCAGGGGGCATCTCAAAGAGAGATGCATTTGAATGCCCTAAACTATCCGAGAGTTCAGGCATCACAAACAAGGGAGAGGAAGGAGCAGAAGGTTCAGAAGAAGCTGCATTGAAAGGACCGGCAACAGGAGGAGCAACATCTGAAAGATCAGGCAGCACGAACGAAGGAGACGAAGGAGCAGAAGGTTCAGAAGAAGCTGCATTGAAAGGACCGGGAACAGGAGGAGCAACGTCTGAAAGATCAGGCAGCACGAACGAAGGAGACGAAGGAGCAGAAGGTTCAGAAGAAGCTGCATTGAAAGGACCAGGAACAAGAGGAGCAACGTCTGAAAGATCAGGCAGCACGAACGAAGGAGACGAAGGAGCAGAAGGTTCAGAAGAAGCTGCATTGAAAGGACCAGGAACAAGAGGAGCAACGTCTGAAAGATCAGGCAT
>NZ_JBFXHJ010000124.1:0-6413 GCF_050177135.1 Methanomethylovorans sp. | reverse complement strand
ATTATTGCCCTCGGTCTTTGCCTTGAGGAAGAAACCGGTGTTCTCATACGTACCGCTTACACATTCCTGCACAAGCTGTGTGACATCGAATTCGTAGTACTTGTTATCAGGCACCGTACCAGCAGGGAAGGTTACTGAAGCGTATGGAGCAGTTCCCTGGGCAATGCCATTTACATCGAACCACGCTCCACCCACTGGTTTCCAAGCCTTGCGATAATCGTGGTAATACCAGGTCGCATACTTCGGGTTCCACGTCCCTGGCCTGTAGATATCCACTACAGTGTCAGAAGTGCGTGTCTTGCCGGCCGGATAGTACCAGTATAGTGACAGAGTTGCCTGGGATATTGTATCATTTTTATCATACATACTAAGATCGAACAACATCACATCCCTGGCACGGGATTTGCTTTTCCCGACGTCGATATAGGGTGTAGTGGAAAGAACTGCGCATGCAGAAGACTCACGCAGGTTATTGTCGTAGGTTGGAGTCAGGGTCACAGGCACCGAAGGTGTTTCAGGTGCGACTTTGATCAGCCAGGCATCTGCGGAACCAGCTCCGTATAAAGAAGTAGCTCCTGCTATGATGTATCCTCCATCCGAAGTCTGCTGAACTGAACCTGCAGAATCAGACATGGAACCGCCAAACTGCTTGGTCCACTGCTGGTTACCATTAGTATCAGCTTTGGTCAACCAGACACTGTAGGTGTGAGAGCCATAAGGTCTGATAGTACCTGCTATTATGTATCCTCCGTCAGACGTCTGATCAACCGAATATGCACAAACCGCATCATCAAACTCAGATCCTCCACCAAACCTTTTATTCCATGTTTCGTTACCATTGCTATCAGTTTTGACTAGCCAGGCAGTACTCGGATCTCCTAGATCACCCCCCATTTCTCCTGCGAGTATATAGCCTCCGTCAGAAGTCTGCTGAACTGAATGTGCAAAATCATAAGCACCTGTGGCTCCTGAAAAGGTCTTACTCCATATCTGATTGCCGTCGCTATCAACTTTGCTTGACCAGAAATCCGCAACTGAAGTTGGCATCTCAACACAGCCTACTACTATGTATCCACCATCCAAAGTCTGATCAACGGATAATACGTGATAATCAAAACCATCGGCTGTTTTGCCAAAAGTTGTATTCCACTGATGATTACCATCACTATCAACTTTGATCAACCAACCTGGACTATAGATAATAAGACTATCTGGATAGGAAGAGTTTGTATCTCCTGCTATAATGTATCCTCCATCCGAAGTCTGCTGAACTGAAAAAGCATGATCATATTTTGATCCGCCATATGTCTTATTCCATGTCTGGTTACCATTACTATCAACTTTAATCAACCAGGCATCGCTATAAGCCCTTCCGTACTCATCAGTACCCCCAGCTCCATAGGAAGCAGTAGCTCCTGCTATGATGTATCCACCATCCGAGGTCTGCTGGACCGAGTTTGCACCATCGTCCAACATTCCGCCAAATGTCTTATACCATGTCTGGTTGCCACTACTATCAACTTTGATCAGCCAGGCATCAGATCCACCAGCTCCATAAGAAGAAGTAGTTCCGGCTAGTATGTACCCCCCATCCGAAGTATTCTGAACTGAATTTGCAGAATCGTCCGAGGTTCCACCAAACGTCTTGTTCCACTGTTCTGCAGGAGCAACTGCCTGCACTACTGTGGGTATCATCGCAAATAGAATTAAGGCCGCCAATAATATTGTTATTTTACTGCCTTTTACCCTTGTTTTTATGAAATTTCTTATTTTATTGTTCATTTTACTAAACGCCTCTATCCATATGTCCCACTCTTCATTTACACATAAAAATAAAATGAAATGTGGGGTCACTGATATCCACAATCAAAAGACCATCACTGGATACGTAGCATAATCGCCTTCTGTGGTAACATCAAATACTACTGATATTATTCTCCCTACTTCTGATGGATCAGACACATCAGTGAGATCTAGTCCAACAAGATCCTGCCCCTGACCAATGTATGTATAGCTCCCGTCTACAGCAAAAAGCGGTGCTTATTCCTACGGTCAATAACAGAAACAGCGGTAAATCCCAGATTAGATCGATCTACCTGATCTTATTCAAATACATACCCACTCCACCAGTTATAGCAAACTTATAGTTACCTTAGTGGATACCCCCATGTATAGTATAGGAAGAAGGCCTATAAATACTTTATGAAAAAATTACGTAAATAATAATATAGTTATAAGTTTAAATTTTGTTTTTTCTGAAGACATAAAAATGTAAAATTATTGTGATGAGTGCAGTGATCTGGTTTTTCTCATACCTTTCAGTTAGAATAGTGATAATGTTATCCTGAAGATCTATGACATCTCAGGGAAGATGAAAGAGTATTACATTTCCCTCAATTATAAGAATGATAAACAATGAAATGCTTATTGGATCTCTTTTTCCAGGTACCTGAACACTTCTTCAAGGTCAGGATATATGAGATAAGCGTACTCATCAAGCGGTGTAGGCATGTTATTGACTATGATCAGCCTTCCACCATGCTTTACAGTGTTCAGGGGCAGGGACGCTGCCGGATGGACCACCAGGGACGAGCCGACCACAACCATCAGATCGGCCTTCGAACTTTCGGAAATTGCCTGAGATAGGGCATTTTGGTCCAGCATTTCTCCGAAGAAGATAATATCCGGTTTAACAAGACCTCCGCATCCGTCACATTTTGGGACGACCTGCGGTCCGTGTACAATGGGGGAAATAAGCTCATAAGGAAATTTTTTGCCGCAATGCAGGCAAGTGTGCTGTGCAGGAGAACCATGGATCTCTATGACCCGCCTGGAGCCTGCCTTCTGGTGAAGCATGTCAATGTTCTGGGTGATTATCGACCTCACCATCCCCTCTTCTTCCAGTTTAGCCAGCATTTTATGGATAATGTTGGGTTCCTTCTCTTCCAGGTTGTAGATGAACTCTCTTCCATGAGTATAGAAATATGCAGGGTCCTTGCGGAAGTAATGGATGTCGAAGATCTTGTCCGCATCGAATTGCTTGTATATGCCCTTGCTACCCCGAAAGTCAGGTATACCTGACAGTGTGGAGATACCAGCACCACTGAGGAACACACAGTGACTGGAACTATGCATAAGGGAGAGAAGCTGATGCATAAAGAGAGATTGTTGCTGATGGGTATATATCTTTTACCCGATCTCACGCAGCCCCTTCTCTCACTCCCTAGATACCATCATGGGATTGGATACATCTACCGATGGAACTTACCTATCTTTTATTGCACAGCTGTTAAATACACACAACTAAGAACACTTCTATTGCTTTACTGTCAGAGAAGGTTTATACGTTACAACAGGAAGGGAACAAAATGGAAAGAAACGAAAGGAAAACAATTATCAAAATCATCACGGCAATAACTTTTCTAATAATGGTTACCGTCAATGGTCTGGCCAACACCCTCCCGATCAATGGAGTGAACACTGGCCAGATCTCAGATTCTTTCCCCAATCTCTTTGCCCCGGCAGGGCTGACCTTTGCTATCTGGGGTCTCATATACCTGCTGCTTGCAGGGTACACACTGTACCAGCTTGGTGTTTTCCGAGACGACACAAGTGCCATGAGGACCGAGCTGTTGAGCAGGACCGGAGTACTCTTCTCCGTTTCTTCCATTGCCAACGCAGCCTGGATCTTCGCCTGGCACTACTACATGGTCCCATTGTCCATGTTACTGATGATAGTGATCCTTGTTTGCCTGATCCTGATAAACCAGAGGATGAAGAACCAAGGGTTTTCTCAGAGAGAATATTTTTTCATCAGGCTCCCATTCAGCGTGTACTTCGGATGGATCACAGTGGCAACCATTGCTAATGCTACTATCCTTCTTGTCAGCATTGGATGGAAAGGTTTTGGACTGGCTGAAGCGACCTGGGCCGTCATAATGATCAGTGCGGGACTTGTCATAGCTGTCGCAACGATGCTAAAGAATAAAGATATCGCTTACGGACTTGTTATTGTCTGGGCCTATGCAGGAATATTACTGAAACACACTTCACCCGAAGGATTCGCGGGCCAGTATCCTGCAGTTATTACCACAACGATGGTCTGCATCTTTTTGTTACTCCTTGCAGAAGCATATATCCTGATGTCAGCAAGGAAAAGGCCGGCCGTGTAGAACGGTCCCGGAGAGAAAACATTATACATTCGTTGCTTCGTCTAAAAGTAAACGATCCCACAATCAAAATCATATGACCAAATTTAAATAAATTTATGTCGCATAATGTACTTCATGAAGCTGTAGAAAGGTCCATGTTGTACAAGTCTATCATGCAGGTGACAAACATTTATATTAAGCAAACTGAGGCTCAATGAATACTCCTATTTCCCAGCTCATCACCATGCCAGAAGGCAAGACACTGGAGTTCAAAAGAGATCTATCCTCACCAAAGAACATCATCAAGACGCTTGTAGCATTTGCCAACACTGCCGGAGGACGTTTACTGATAGGTGTGGAAGATGTGACAAAGAATATCATAGGTGTCCAAGACCCACTTGATGAAGAAGAGCGGCTTTGCAGTATAATTGCAGATTATATTGCCCCAAGGCTTGTTCCAGATGTTGAATTGATGACAGTGGAAAGTAAGACCCTGTTGGTTGTTGAAGTCTATCCGAGTGGTTCCCGTCCACATTGGGTCAAAAGTGAAGGTTATTTTGATGGTGTTTATGTAAGGCTTGGGTCTACCAACCGGAAAGCTGACCGCGAACTTGTCGCTGAACTTCAGAGAAGTGCTTCAGGCATTTCTTTTGATGAGATGCCAATGCCTGACCTGTCTTCAGATGACCTTGACCTAGATTCTGCTAAAAAACGCTTTAAAGGAATCCGGGAGCTGAACGAAGAGGAATTGATCACGCTTAAGCTTCTGTCCCGGGAGCAGGGCAGATTTGTTCCGACCACAGGCGCTATGCTGCTTTTTGGAAAGAAAAGGGATTATCATTTCCCGGATGCATGGATCCAGTGCGGGCGCTTCAAGGGAAAGGATAAGGCATTTATTTTCGATCATACCGAGATCTATGAAGACCTTCCGGGATCTGTAGAGTCTGTGATGCTCTTTTTGAAGAAACATGCTTTCAGAGGTGCTGATTTCTCAGAGATCAGGCGTAAGGACGTGTGGAGCATTCCTCTTACTATCCTGCGCGAGGCTCTTGTCAATGCTATTGTGCATGCAGATTATTCTCAAAAGGGTGCACCTATCAGAGTGTCCTTCTTTGATGACAGGATAGAGATAGAGAATCCCGGTATCCTTCTTCCCGGCATGACCATCGAAGATGTCAAGCAGGGTGTTTCAAGGATAAGAAATCGTGTTATTGCTCGAGTTTTCAGGGAACTTGATCTTATAGAACAGTGGGGCAGTGGTTTCCGTCGTATCCTGAAGGATGCTGAAGAGCTCGGACTCCCCCAGCCGCAGATCATTGAAATTGGAATGAGGGTGAGGTTCATTGTCTACCTGGCAGAATCCATAGAAGTACCAACAGAAAGCCATGCTGGTAAAGAAGAACCTCCATCCCGGTCAGGTGAACAAGTAACTGAACAAGTAATAGAACATGTAACCGAACAAGTAAGATCTTTGGTCATTTGCCTTGAAGATAAACCATTGGGAAGAAGAGACGCAATGCAACGTGTGGGTATAAGTAGTCGTCCGACATTTGTTTATGATTATCTGCAGCCCGCCATCCAAGCTAGCCTTGTTGAAATGACACAACCGGATTCACCTAAAAGTCCTACCCAAAAATACCGCCTGACTGCCAAAGGCCGTGCATTCTTAACCCGGGAAAAGAAGGGGGAGAATGGATGACCTCCCAGCACCAAGTCAGTGAACTTTATGCCATAAATGGCACTAAGTCACGGCCCGAGTTGAGATCAAGTTGGGACTATATAGGGACTGAGTCAGGACCAAGTAGGGACCAAGTATTATTCAAATCACTTATCCGAAACTCTCAACAATGTTGAGAGAACTGCCATGGTCTTCTAACCTGCATATCCTTTCCAAGACTAAGATGGCTGATGAGCGTGAATTCTATCTGCGTATGGCTATACAGCATCGCTGGTCGGTGCGTGAGGTTGCACGCCAGATAGATGGCGCTCTTTTTGAGCGGTCGGTGTTGAGAGAAATATCTCCGGGAGAAGATTGCAGCCATTATCGAAAATAATAATGTCCATATTATCTGTTCCTTCCACAGGATAAGTCCCAGCGTGAGAGAATACTTCCTCGTGAGACATGTGCTCACTGAAGAAGTATCCACTGACGGGCGCATCCGTGTAAATTTAAAGACCTCGGCTAAAGATGATGTTACAGACAAAATCAACCGGCAGAAAAGGTGTGGACAACTTGTGTTCGGGGATTATACTGCGTCTGGT
>NZ_JBFXHJ010000123.1:0-6437 GCF_050177135.1 Methanomethylovorans sp. | reverse complement strand
CAGGATAGTCGTTGGCAAACTGAGTGGCTGATGGACCTCCGGCCGATGCGCCAACGACGATCACTTTATCTATACTTAAATTATCCAGAAGAGCTTTATACGAGGCGGCTTGCATTTGAATAGAAGCATTAGCTGGAATTGGTGATCGAAGATATCCATATCGGGAAACTGAGATGAATTTATGACCATCCAAAAAGAACACTTTGCCCACCCAAAGTCCCGCATCATAACCACCCCCTGCACCATGCAGCAATAAGACAGGTGTCCCTTCTCCCTTTACAGTATACTCAATATCTCCATACTCTGTTCTTAAAATATTACTGTTCGAAAGCAATTGCTTTTGTGCTTCCGTCATCGTATCGTGGTAATTCGGATAAGTTAATGTGATCAGTATAACAGTTGTACAGATTAAGCATGCCAATATTATTAACAAAACATTTTTAATTTTTGTCTTAGTATCTTCCAACAACTTCCATCCCCGTTTATAATATTATAACACCCGCCTTTTATAATCTTTCCGACTTTCGGCTCTGTAGAAAACATGCACATTATGTTTTAACCACTGAGTTCACAGAGAACACAGAGAATGAGAATAGTAATCCATCTCCGTGAACTCTGTGTACTCTGTGGTTGCGTCTGCCCATAGTGGAGATTGTGGCATGACGATTTCTACAGAACCCGACTTTCTGAACCATCATTAAATGAGTGAGTACAAACCCTCTGTAAGAAACCCTCTGTAAGAGATGACGTACATAGGGACAGCCAGTGATCATCTTTTTCTCCCTTTGTTACTTTCACCCCACTTGGGTATGGCGTATATTATCCCCCATCCAAGTACCCATTGTACCCCATAGACCAAGACACCTATGACAAAGTGAATGCCTATCATATAGAGTTCAAAACAGGAGCTCTGACCTCGTTACGCATTCCCAGGATCGTGGAGTATTACTCAGATGTGGAGCCTGACATGGTTCTCAAGTGCATCATACTCGGCAATGCATGCGGATGGGCGAGCTATAAGATGGCATGTGGTTATTACGAGAAGCATAAGGAGGCATTCAAGTTCTGAACTTCCTGATAGGAACTGCTGTAAAAGAAGCAAATAAGAAAAGAACTTCAGTGAAATGAAAAAAGGGATCAGTGGTGTTGGATCAGCGCTATTCTGACCCCATTTGGGTCTTCCAGGAAGGCAAGGGTCCCAACTGTTATTGGTATGGGTTCCATGGTAATCTTAGCGCCTTTGGATCTGAGCTCTTTCACTGTGGTGTTAATGTCTTCAACATCCATTCCCACCGCAAACAGGCCAGTTCCATATTCTGTATTTTCTATGAGCTCTATCATAGCATCCCCTTCACCTTTCAATAACGTGATCGTTGCTCCGGGCTGGGGATCGTGCTGGCTGTCTATTTCAAATCCCATAACTTCTGTGTAAAATTTAATTGACTCATTCATATCCTCAACTACGATGGTAGCGTATTTCACTTTCATATTACTCACCAATGAATACTGTTTATCATTATTTATTAATTCTACATTTGGTATTTTTTATCAATAAGTAATTGTAAAATCGATTTGTTTTTGCAAATATCCACTATGAAGGATATAAAGGTCCATTTCATGGCCAGAAGACAGAATAAAGAAAGTTCAACCTCAAATTATAAGAGACCCACACGACCTGCCATCACTTTCTCCACGACTTCGTTATACAGGCATGCTAATTAAGTACACGATAAGGCCCCCTGATTAGTATAAGAGTTGCAATGCTCATGAGGTCTGCAAGCTGGTGGAGCAAGGGTCTGATGACATTTGCGAATAAAAGTAGCAGGTATATCTTTATACAGCACGGACTGCAATATGTATAGAGGTATAGTATGCAAAAGATCGTTCCACACTTATGGTTTGACACAGAGGCCGCTGAGGTTGCGAAGTTCTATACATCCCTTTTCAGGGATTCCGGGATCATTGACATCACGCAGATCCATGGTACCCCTTCCGGAACAGCAGAAACGGTCACTATCGAGTTATCAGGTCAGGAGTTCATGCTGATATCAGCCGGACCTTTCTTTACATTTACCCCAGCCATATCTTTCCTTATTGCCTGTGGCACTACAGAAGAGGTGGACATGTTGTGGGAGCAATTATCCAAAGGTGGTACAGAGCTCATGCCTTTGGATGCATATCCTTTCAGCGAAAGATACGCATGGGTGCAGGACAGACATGGTCTTTCATGGCAGATAATGCATATGGGTGACAGAAAGATCACGCAGAAGATCACCCCGACACTTATGTTCACCGGTGATGTGTGTGGAAAAGCAGAAGAAGCGATCAATACTTACGCATCGGTGTTCAGTAATGCAAATATTGGTTACATCCTTCGCTACAGTGCTGGTGATGGACCAGATAAGGAAGGCACGATACAACACGCCGGTTTCATTCTTGAAGGCCAAGGATTTGCAGCTATGGACAGCGCTTATGAGCATAATTTTACTTTCAGCGAGGCCATATCGTTCATAGTGTACTGCGATACCCAGGAAGAGATCGATCACTACTGGGGAAAACTATCAGCTGTTCCTGAGGCTGAACAGTGTGGATGGCTCAAAGACAAGTTCGGGATTTCATGGCAGATCGTGCCCACTGTTATGAAAGAGATGATGCAGGACAAGGATGCTGAGAAATTGGCAAGGGTAACTGCAGCATTCCTCAAAATGAAGAAGTTTGATATCGCTGAATTGAAAAAAGCATACGAGGGGCTATAAAGGGATGGGACAGGCCACATGGCCATAAATCAACATATCCATTTTTCTGCTCTCCCATCCCTTGTACAAAGATATTTGTAAGCGATCCACGTATCAGATGCCCAATTTACTGCGATTGCCCTCTATGTGCTCCATCATTGCATCTACAGCCTTTACCGCATCAGTTTCCACATTCATAACTCCTCCAGTGACATCCTTACAGTCCTGGGTGAGCAATTTCACAAGCCTTGGAGCACCTGTTACAGTAGGCACAGGATTGACATGCGTGTGCAGGCCCAATGCAAGAGCATAGACCGCATCGATCGTAGCTTTCTGCTCCATGTATTCAGGTGCTGTTGCCACTACTGGCAGGTCAGGCAGAGGCACATCACCTAACGCCGATGAAATGGCACCAAGCAGATCTGCCAGCCTTCCGGTATCGGTACATGTACCAAAGCTGAGTACCGGGGGAATACTAAGCTGTTTGCACAATCCTTTGAGTCCAGGTCCTGCAAGTTCCATTGCATCAGGGCTGCATAAACCTCCCACCTGCATGGCAGCATTGCCGCATCCCATAGAAAGTACCAGCACATCCCGTGCAATAAGTTCCTTTGCAATATCCAGAGTATGGCAATCCTGTCCCGAATCCCTCAGGGTCGTACAGGACACAAGGCCCGCGACACCTCTTATAGTTCCACTCTTTATGGCATCCAGTAAAGGTACCAGGCTGCCACCCAGTGCATCTGTTATACTCTCTGAGGAGAATCCCACCACAGACTCAGTGATAGGAAGGCCAGTTACAGGTGATACGGTTTTCCTGCGTTCGCTGAAGTTGTCTATAGCTATCTGCAACAGCTGAGCCGCCTGCTCCCGTGCCTTCTCTGGTACATAATCTATTCTTTCATAAACGCCCTCTAAAGAAACAAGGTCGCTCACAGGCACGATCTTGAAATGATATTTTTCAGCGTAGATCGGGTCTATGGGCATTGAGCAGTTCATATCTGCCACGAACACATCCACACAGCCGCTGGCTAAGACCGCTTCCTGCATGATCCAGTTGCCAGTGAACCCAAAGAACACATTGTCCATTTCCCATCTCTGGATCATTTCCTGACCTGTTTCAATATTGGCAATTATGCGCAGTCCTTTTGCACCAACAGCCTTCGCCTTATCCTGCCATGCTTTTTCCCTTGCCAGCTGTACCATTGCAAATCCCAAAAATGGTTCATGACCATTGGGAAGCACGTTCACATATTCGGGATCAAGTACTCCAAGGTCTACCCTCATCAAGTGTGGTTTTGGCAGACCGAAAAGAATGTCCTGGCAATATTCATTTACTATCTGGCTTTGATACCCCATGGCCACTCCCAAACGCATGGCTTTGAGAGCAAGGCTCACATAGTTCCCATCAACATTCGTGAGGGATGAACTCGTTGTCCTCATGATCTCACTGTGGATGCCATTGGGGAATAGACCCAGCTTTTTCCATGTTTCCTTACGCTCTTCAGGTGCAAGTGCCTCTACTATCTTACTGCTTTGCCCGTATTCTCTCCTGAAATCAGCTTCCACGAAGTCGCATAATCTCAAAGCCACTTCATTATCGGTGCCTGATGTATCAACACCAAGCCTTGCAGCAAAAGTTCTTAGTTTCCCAGATTCCTTTATCTTAAAAGGCGTATTTCCAAGAGCTGTGGCTCTAAGTGTCTTTATGGTCTGTTCTGTATGGTACTGGTAAGTGGAAGCTCCCAGGACGTTGCGTAAGAGCATCATACGCATTGCCATACCGTCAGCAGTGATACCGCAAACACCTCTTTTATCAGTTTCAGCATTGCCTCTGCATGGTCCATTGGAACAAAGGTCGCAGCGCATACCTCCCTGGCAGAAGTTACAGCGTCTATCGGGGTTCCCACCCATGCCCTGGGCCTCATACCTATCCCAGATGTTGGTAATGCCGTCCTCTTTTATCCTTTCATATACTTTCTTTACAGATGCATGACAGGATATCCTATCTCCTTCCATTGTTCTTCCTCCCTTAAGTTGACATTTGCTGATTCCATGTTACGGCCGCCATTAGTGGGGCTGTTGACTTGAACATGGAGATGTTATTAACCTCTTTATATTATATGTGCTCTACTTAAATTCAATAGTGACATTGCCTACACTTTTGGCAAGGGTCTTGGACATGTATCCCGCTTCCAGCCTGCACACATGTAGAACGGCGACTGGAACGAGGCAGGTATCGCAGCATGGGGCATGGCTCGCCTTTTCAAGCACGTAATTATCTTTTATGGCAAATATTCCTTCGAGCGGGACTTCCATGTGTGATATGTTCTTGACAACATTACATGGAGTGTCAATTTCGATTATGACTTTATTTCCGTCGATCTTTCCATTTACTTCGTGAACATAGCCACATATTCTTGAGTTTATGGTTACATCGGTCATTCAGTAGCTCCTTTTCTTCCGAAGTTCCTGGCCTGTCTGATGTTTTCAGGCAGCCAGTGAAACCGTACAAGTGATTTTAGACAAACTCCGCTAATGTTTATCGGAAATTGAATTAACATCAACAGCATCCAATGATCTGACTCATTCCCCCACATTGGTTACAAAACAACTGTCGTCTACAGTAAAGTATTTTACTGATATAAAGTATTAATCTGATACTGGTATATATAGGAAGAAGTTTCCAACATGATATCACTAAAAATGATATATGCCGAAGATCTGTCATAATCAATAATTACTTATAATTCCATATCCTTGCTATTATAGATCTAAAAGATATCGGAGACACCCGTGTTCTTATAATTTAAGCCGTTCATTTCATGACGATGAGTGGCATTAAGACCATGGATGAGCTAAACTCTAAGGATATTGGCTCAATATGATCCAATATATAACGTTGACAAACTTTTTGTTTTACTAACATCGAGCATATAGGATCGAACATATAGGAGATACAATATGTCTGCATGGATCGTTGCTATGGAAGATAACCTGGCTGAGGAAAAAATGAAAGTGGTCAATCTAGAAGGGAAACAGGTCCTGTTGATCAAGAAAGAAGGTACTGTATACGCCATAGACAATAAATGTCCCCACATGGGCTGCCCTCTTAAGGGAGGCATACTGGATGGTTATGTTCTGAAATGTAATTGTCACAACTGGGGTTTTGATATAAGGACTGGAATGAATGCAAAGACAGGCGCATATGTGGATAAGCCTGATCCAAAGGTTTCTGCATATCAAACACAAATATCCGCTGGTAACATTTTAGTAATGCTGTAATTTAAAGGAAATAAGTTAAGTGTTGCTAGTTTTATAGTGATCTCTTAAAAGTTAATTACACTTGCCGGCTTATCACATAGGCTTTCATCTCCCATCATACTGCAAAGCCAAAAACTGTTTTATTTTAAAGGCATTTCTACATAGCCGATGTTTCCTGATCGCTTAAAACCCATTTATTTTATTCATCCCGCTTTCTGTCATCCGGTATGACCTGACCTTTAATGTTCGGTCTTTGTTATAAGAGCATGCGCTGCATCCCCTGCCACAGGAAAGGTCCGTACTGCATCCTATATTGTTCTCCTGACATAGCTCAATGTCCCCGTTGTTCTCCATCAATGCAAGCATCTGTTTGAACTCATCAGGTTTCATGTTGAGAGACCTTGATGCTGCACCTACGGTGAGGTTATCACCGGATTC